>NZ_JBSGTG010000017.1:0-232459 GCF_053607285.1 Streptomyces sp. NPDC055140
TTTCCCTTTCCGGCGGTTCCGACTCTATCAGATCCTTTCGGGCCTGACTCCCAGTCAGTGGGGCTTGTCTTCGCGGCTGTTGGGCCGTTCCGACGAGTGAGACTTTAGCGGAGTCCTGGCTCCCGAGCTAATCGGGGGCGTCCTTTCGAACGCGGATTCCTCATTTCGCAAAGACGCATGAAAACGAGCCGTGGCGCATCTCAGAGAGAGGCGACATCGATCGTTGAATGGTTCTTGCGGAATGGCCACCCGGGGACCGGTCAGGGACCGGAGCTCACGTCGGGCAACTCGGAGAACACTACGTACCGGGCCCAGGAGTGTCAACTTCACGCCTGTGAGGTCTACTCTTGGGCTCGTGACTACGCATGCGCACACCCAGCAGTGGTGGGCCGCCTGACGGCGGCCGGCAGAAGCATGCACCCAACGGCCGCCGCCTCGGCGGCCGTTCTTGTATCTCCCTCCTGGAGACCACGGAGCCCGGCAGCCGGGCCGCTGCGGTCCTGACCAGGAGGTGGAGTAATGACGCGAATCTTCAGCGGGGTCAAGCCGACCGGGCATCTGACGCTGGGGAACTATCTGGGCGCCGTACGTCAGTGGGCTGAAGTCGATCAGTACAGGGCTGACGCTCTGTTCAGCGTCGTCGATCTGCACGCGTTGACCGTGGACCACGATCCTGGGCGGGTGCGGCGACTCAGTAAGCAGGCAGCGACGTTGTTGCTTGCCTCGGGGCTCGATCCCGAGGTGTGCACCGTGTTCGTACAGAGTCATGTGGACGAGCACGCCCGGCTGTCGTATCTCCTCGAGTGCGTCGCCACGGACGGCGAGATGCGGCGGATGATCCAGTACAAGGAGAAATCCGCGCGCGAGCGGGAGCGGGGCGGGAGTCTACGGCTGTCGCTCCTGACGTACCCCGTGCTGATGGCGGCGGACATCCTCGCTTACGGGGCGGACGAGGTTCCTGTGGGCGATGACCAAACGCAGCACGTCGAGCTATCCCGGGATCTGGCGGTGCGGTTCAACCAGCGGTATGGGCACACCTTCGTGGTGCCGCGGGCGACGCCGCCCGCTGTCGCGGCGCGAGTCATGGACCTCCAGGACCCGACTTCCAAGATGGGGAAGTCGCATGACAGCGGGGCCGGGATCGTCTATCTCCTCGACGAGCCGGACGTCGTGCGGAAGAAGATCCTGCGGGCGGTCACGGACAGCGGCACGGAGGTCGAGTACGACCGCGAGGCCAAGCCCGGGGTGTCGAATCTGTTGGAGATTCTGGCCGCTTGTGAGGGTGGGAACCCGGAAGGCTTGAGCGGTGTACATGAGTCGTATGGCGCGCTGAAGAGGGCGACCGCGGAGGCCGTGGTGGAGTTTCTTACGCCACTGCAGAAGAGGCACAAGGAACTGGTTGCGGATCCCGCGTATGTAGAGGAGGTGCTGCGGCGGGGAGCTGAGCGGGCGAGGGAGATGGCGAAGCCGACCGTGGACGCCGCCTATCGGGCGATCGGGCTGCTTCCCCCTATCTGAGCGTCCCAATCTGAGCGTGCCTATTGGCGGCACGTTCCTGGATGGGCGTTTCTAGGAGAGGCATTCCTAGGAGGGAGTGAAGGGCCGCTGGGCGAAGGAGGCCCGGTAGGAGCGTGGGCTGGTGGCGAGGCGCGATGCGAAGTGCTGGCGCATCGTGACCTCGCTGCCGAAGCCCGCGCGGCGTGCGACCTCGGGCATGGAGAGGTCGGTGCGTTCGAGCAGCTTCTGCGCTGCCGCCATGCGCTGGTCCAGGAGCCAGCGCAGAGGAGTGGTGCCAGTGGCTGCGGTGAAGTGACGGGCGAAGGAGCGCGGGGACATGCCGGCGCGGGCGGCGAGGCCGGCGACGGTGAGCGGTTCGTGGAGGTGCTGGAGTGCGTATGCGCGTACGGAGGTGAGGGCGTCGGCGTCGCGGTTGGCTCGTGGCGTGGGGTGCTCGATGAACTGGGCCTGCGTTCCTGTGCGGAAGGGGGCCGTGACCATCGAGCGGGCGATGGTGGCGGCGGTCTCCGCGCCGTGGGTCCTGCGGACGAGGTGCAGGCAGAGATCGATGCCGGCGGCCGTGCCGGCGGCGGTCCAGATGTTGTCGTCCTCGATGAAGAGGGCGTCGGGTTCGACGGTGACGAGGGGGTGATGGGCGCGGAGCAGGTCGACGAGGTTCCAGTGGGTGATCGCGCGGCGGCCGTCCAGTAGGCCGGCTTGGGCGAGTGTGAAGGCGCCTCCGCACAGCGCCGCGATGGTGACGCCGCGGGCGTGGGCGCGGCGCAGGGACTCGAGGACCGGTTCGGGCGCGGGGGTGAGGTGGTCGTCGAGGCCGGGGACGACGAGCAGGTCGGTGGCCGGCGTGAGGCGTGTCAGCCAGGTGAGGGTGCGATCCGGGGTGAGCGTGAGTCCGCCCCGCATGGGGACGGGTGTCGGGTCTTCGGCGATGCGCCGGAGGTCGAAGGCGGGGACGCCGCGGTCGGTGCGGTCGGTGCCCCAGACCTCGGTGATGACCGAGACGTCGAAAGCCCGGATGCCGGGGAAGGCGAGGAGGGCGATGCGCTGAGTGGGGCGCGGCAGTGTGTGCGGGTCTGCGTGCGGGTCTGGGTACGGCACGGTGGCAGTAAACCATCGATCGCTGTCTTTTGCGCCTCTGGGGCAGGCGCGCTCCCGGCGGCAGCATCGTGGGCATGGAGATCGCAGAGAACACAGCGCTGATCGTGGTGGACGTGCAGAAGGGGTTCGAGGAGGAGGGGTTCTGGGGACCGCGGAACAACCCTGGGGCTGACGAGAACATCGCGTCGCTGATCGACGCGTGGCAGTCGACGGGGCGACCGGTCGTCTTCGTGCGGCATGACTCGCCGAAGCCTCAGTCACCATTGCGGCCGGGGTATGCCGGGAACGGCTTCAAGGAGTACGTGGAGGAGCGGCGTGGGAAGGGGGACGGAGAGGAGCTCCTGGTGACGAAGTCCGTGAACTCGGCGTTCTACGGGACGCCGGACCTGGACGCGTGGCTCAGGGCGGCCGGCATCGCGCAGTTCGTGGTGGCCGGGATCCAGACCAACATGTGCGCGGAGACGACAGCACGCATGGGCGGGAATCTGGGGTACGAGGTGCTGTTCGCATTGGACGCGACGCACACCTTCGACCTGGAGGGCCCGTTCGGCTGGCGCCGCACAGCGGAGGAGCTGGCCCAGGCCTCAGCGGTGTCACTGCACGGGGGCGGCTTCGCCCGGGTGGTCACGACGGCGGAGGTTGTGGCTGCGGCGGAGGCGGGGGCGCTTCGCGGGTGACGGTCGGCACTGGTTCGGTGTTGCCGGCACGCGTGCGGGCGGGCGCGGGGCAGCCAGGTGGCGGGGGCGGCAGCGTCTACCTCGGGTGTGATCCGTCGGGCGCCGGTGCGGCATCACCGTGCCGCGTGTTCGTGGGGTGCCGGGATGACCGGATCGGCCGCCCTGCGGGGTGAGCTGCCGCGTCCAGGTCGGTGCGGGTCGTCGCGGCGCGGGGGTGGGTCGCCCTCGCAGGACCTGGCTCGCGCGGGCGAGTGGTCTGCGGCCCGAGGGAGACGGTAGGGCGCTGCAGTGGCGGGGCGGCCAGATCGGCAGCCAGGTGCGGCGAGCCGCTGCGGCCCACCGCATCCCGGCCCTGCCCGGGCCGGGATGCGGTGGGGTCGGCCCGGGCGAGGTGAAGCTCGCCGCCACGTCGGGCCAGCCCCCGGTTCCGGGCAAGTCGCGTCGAGGCAGGACGGGCCGAACTTCAGCAAGGGCCAGGATCAGCCGGTCACCGGAGATGGCCAGGCCGGGGCAACCCGGCCTGGGTAGCCAGGCCTCGCATCGCCCCAGGCCAGGGTGGCCAGGCCGAGCGTCGCCCGGGTGAGAAATCAGCCACGTGCGTGTTGAGGCCTGTAGGGCGTACGTCCGTGGGGGCATGGGTCCGTGGGGGCATGGGTCCGGGGGGCATGGGTCCGGGGGCGTACGTCGGTGGGTCAGTTGTTGCCGGAGGCCAGTTCGCGGCTGCGGTCTCGGGCGGCTTCCAGAGCGGCGATGAGGGCGGCGCGGACTCCGTGGCTTTCGAGTTCGCGGATGGCGTTGATGGTGGTGCCGGCGGGGGAGGTGACGTTTTCGCGGAGCTTGACGGGGTGTTCGCCGCTGTCGCGGAGCATCGTGGCGGCGCCGATCGCGGACTGGACGATCAGCTCGTGGGCCTTGTCGCGGGGCAGGCCGAGCAGGATTCCCGCGTCGGTCATGGCCTCGACCAGGTAGAAGAAGTACGCCGGGCCCGAGCCGGACAGAGCGGTGCAGGCGTCCTGCTGGGACTCGGGGACGCGGAGCGTCTTGCCGACGGCGCCGAAGATCTCCTCGGCGTGGGCGAGGTGGGCGGCCGTGGCGTGGGAGCCGGCGGAGATGACGGACATCGCCTCGTCGACGAGGGCGGGCGTGTTCGTCATGACGCGCACGACGGGGGTGCCTTCGGGGAGGCGCTCCTCGAGGAAGGTGGTGGGGATGCCCGCCGCGCCGCTGATGACCAGGCGGTCGGCGGGGAGGTGCGGGGCGAGTTCGGTGAGGAGGGCGCCCATGTCCTGGGGCTTGACCGTGAGGATCAGGGTGTCGGCCCGCTTGGCGGCTTCCGCGTTGGTGACGGGGGTGACGCCGTGGCGGGTGCGGAGCTCTTCGGCGCGTTCCGGGCGGCGGGCCGTGACCAGGAGGTTGGCAGGGGCCCAGCCCGCTCGGATCATTCCGCTGAGCAGGGCCTCGCCGATCTTTCCGGTGCCGAGGACTGCGACGTGCTGCTGGGGCATGGAGGCCACCCTTCGGGGCGCGAGGTTCGGTGCGGTTGCGTCCGTCGGGGTCATCCTCGCATCGGCGGCGCTCAGGCCGTACGGCGGCGGAGCGTTGCGGCGCCGAGGGCCAGGACCAGGACGGCGCAGCCGGCGACGACGGCCGCGTCGCGGATGAAGTCGGCCGTGAGGTCGGTGTGGCGGAGGACTTCGTTCATGCCGTCGACGGCGTACGACATGGGGAGGACGTTGGAGATTCCTTCGAGGACGGGCTGCATCTTGTCGCGCGAGATGAACAGGCCGCACAGGAGCAGCTGGGGAAAGATCACCGCCGGCATGAACTGGACGGCCTGGAACTCGGAGGCCGCGAAGGCGGAGACGAAGAGGCCGAGGGCGGTGCCGAGCAGGGCGTCGAGGAGGGCGACCAGGAGCAGCAGCCAGGCGGAGCCGGTGACGTCGAGGCCGAGGCCCCACAGGGCGAGGGCCGTCGCCAGTGCGGACTGGACGACCGCGAGGGCGCCGAAGGCGAGGGCATAACCGGCAATGAGGTCGCCCTTGCCGAGGGGCATGGCGAGGAGGCGTTCGAGGGTGCCCGAGGTGCGTTCGCGCAGGGTGGCGATGGACGTGACCAGGAACATCGTGATGAGCGGGAAGATGCCGAGGAGGGAGGCGCCGATGGAGTCGAAGGTGCCGGGGCTGCCGTCGAAAACGTAGCGGAGCAGGAAGAGCATCACGCACGGGACGAGCAGCATCAGGGCGATGGAGCGCGGGTCGTGGCGGAGCTGGCGCAGGACTCGGGCTGCGGTGGCGAGGGTGCGGGCTGCGTTCATCGGGGGCTCCGCTGGAGGGTGTTGGCCTGGTCGACGAGGTGGAGGAAGGCGTCTTCGACGGTCGCGGCGCCGGTGCGGGCTCGTAGGGCGTCTGGGCTGTCGTCGGCGAGGATCTCGCCTTCGCGCATGAGGAGGAGGCGGTGGCAGCGCTCGGCCTCGTCCATGACGTGAGAGGAGACGAGGAGCGTGGCGCCGCGCTCGGCGGCGATGGAGTGGAAGAGGTTCCACAGATCGCGGCGCAGGACGGGGTCGAGGCCGACGGTGGGTTCGTCGAGGACGAGGAGTTCGGGGGTGCCGAGGAGGGCGACGGCGAGGGAGACCCGGCTGAGCTGGCCGCCCGAGAGGTTGCCGGCGAGGGCGTCGGCGTGGGAGGTGAGGTCCACTTCGGTGATGACGCGGGCGACGTCGTCCCGGCGGTGGGAGGCGGCGGCGCGGCCCGGCTGGAGTACTGCCGAGAAGTAGTCCAAGTTTTGGCGGACTGTCAGGTCTGCGTATACGGAGGGGGCTTGGGTGACGTATCCGATGCGGGAGCGGAGTTCGGCGGAGCCCGCCGGGTGGCCGAGGACGGTGAGCGTGCCGGTGACCTTGGCCTGGGTTCCGACGATCGCGCGCATGAGCGTGGACTTGCCGCAGCCCGAGGGGCCGAGGAGGCCGGTGATCTGACCTCGGGGGACGGTGAAGTCCAGGGCGTGCAGGACGGGGCGGGGGCCTCGGACGACCGTGAGGTCCGTGGCGCGGACGGCGGCCGCCGGTGGTTCCGACGAAGAGGCGGGCGGGGAGGAGGGCCCAGCAGAGGGAGAGGGAGGGGGAGAGGGCTCCGGGGAGGATGACCCTTCGGAGATATTCATCATGTGATGAATATTCCTCGGGTGGGGCCGGGCCGTCAAGCGCCAGGGGGCGCTTTGGCGGCGCCGGTGCTCGTGGGAGCGATCGGAAGCGGGGCCTCCGGGGGCGGGCGCCTCCGCGCTCTCGAGGACATCGGGATGTAACCGCAGCTCGGTCTGTCATCAACTCCCTTACGTGCCAATGGATTTCAGTGCCGGGGCCTCCCCCGCTGCGGGCGCCCACCCACCCCTGCCCCCGCCCGTTGCCTCCCCCGTGGCTTCTCCAGTGCCGATCTGGGCGCGTCCCTCGTCGTCTTTCTTGTCGCGCTCCCCTTGTGTGTCGGCGGACTCGTCGCCGGAGCGCTGCCCGGCAGCAGCCTGCAGGTCAGCGGGCCCGTGGCCGGGCTGACCGTCCTCGTCTGCGAGGCCGTGCACACCCACGCCCCCGTCGCGCTCGGCGTCCTGGTGGCGGCTGCCGGACTCCTGCAGATCGGGCCGGGGGTGCTGCGACTCGGGCGGTGGTTCCGGGCCGTGTCCGTCGCCGTCGTGCAGGGGATGCTCGCGGGGATCGGCCTCGTACTCGTCGCAGGTCAGGTGTACGCGATCGGGGACGCCGCGTCCGTGCCCGCGAGCGGGGTGGCAAGGTGCTCGGGCTCGCGGCGCTGCCCGGTGCGTCGGATCCTGTCGCGCTCGCGGTCGGCGTCGGGACCGTCGTCGTACTGGTGCTATGGCCTCGCTGGTGGCCGGCGGCTGCGGTGACCGGGCGTTCGGGTTACCGGTGCGCAGGGTGGAGGTGCGCGGACTGTTCGACGCGGTGCAGCTGCCCTCGTCGGCGAGTGCGGGGCTGCTGACGCAGGCCGGAGTCGTCGGCACCGTCCCCGCGTTCGCGCTCATCGCGTCCGCGGCGTCCATGTTCAGCGCGACGGCCGTCGACCGGTTGCACGGCGGACCGCGGACGGACTACGACAAGGACCTGATCGCCCAGGGCGCCGGGAACACGGTGTGCGGGGTGCTCGGGGCGCTGCCCATGACCGACGTGATCGTGCGGAGCGCGGCCAATGTACGGGCCGGGGCGCGGACCAAGACGTCGCGGATCCTTCACGGGGTGTGGCTGCTGCTCGCGGCCGCGCTGCCCGCCGCGCTGGGGCTGATTCCGCTGGCGGCGCTCGCGGGGCTCCTGGTGCACGCGGGCTGCAAGCTGGTGCCGGTGCGGGAGTTGGTGCCGCTGTGGCGTGAGCATCGAGAGTCGGCGGGCTGCGGGTCTGGTCGTACGGGTGGCCGGAATGCCACGTTTCTGCGGCTGCCGAAGCTGCTCGACGCTCTGGAGGCGTTGCCTGCCGACCGGGACGTGCGGCTGGAGCTGAGTGGGCTGAGTGGGCTGAGGCATCTTGATCACGCGTGCGCCACGGCGTTGGAGGGGTGGGTGGCGGGGCGGATGTTGACGACGGTGTCGTGAGGTTGTGCGGGCGGCCGCCGCATTCGTGAGGCGGCGTGGGCGGCCGCCGGTGTCGTAGTGGCTGTGGGTCAGGTGCGGGTGGTTACCAGGAGTTCGACCACGTAGGTCTCCTCCACCGTGCCGTCCGGAAAGAGCTCACTGACCCGGGCGCGCTCCTCGGTGAGGAAGGCCTGCGCGTCGCCCTCTTCGAGGACGAGGAACGCCGAGTGGCTGCCGATGTTGGCGAGGTGCGTGTCCAGCGGGACAAGCCGGCTCCAGCGCACATGTCGAAGGGCGACCTCACCGCGTCCCGGCAGGTCCGTAAGGCCCGACAGTTCGGTGGCGCGGGCCTCGTCGGGGCGCTGCCTGGCCCCCGTCTCCACGCCTACGTGGCGCGCGATGCGTTCGTGCTGCGCGGCGATCCACGGGACGTCGAGGGCAACGGTGTTCCACCACAGCGCGAGCGCGCCGCCCGGGCGCAGGACTCGCATCGCGTCGGGGGCCGAGCGGGCCGGCTCGGTCCAGTGCCGCGACTGGGCGTAGGTGAGGAGGTCCAGGGAGGCGTCGGCGAAGGGGAGGGCGTTGCCGTCGCCCCGCACGATCGGTACGCCGGGCAGCGCCCGGCGGAATTCGACCGCCATGCCCTCGCCCGGCTCGACGGCGACCACGTGGGCGCCGCGCGCGTGCAGGAGGGCGGTCGAGATGCCGGTTCCCGCGCCTACGTCGGCCACGCGGGCGCCGGCGAGGGGCCGTCCGGCGGCGTCCTCGACGGCGTCCAGGAGGGCGGGTGGGTAGGACGGGCGGTTCGCGGCGTACTGGGCGGCCGCGGCGTTGAACGAGTGGGCGCGCGAGACGGTGGGCATGCCGCCATCCTGTCCTGTGCGGGGGACTCTCGTCAGTACGTAATGTGTGGCTCGGGCGGTGGCGGGTGCGCGCGCCTGTGGGCCGTGGGCCCGTACGGCTCGCATGCCCGTGGGCCCTTGAGCCCGTAAGCCCTTGAGCCCGTGAGCTAGTAGACCCGTGAACCCGTGGGCGTCAGCCCTTGCGCTTCTTCTTCGACGGGTTGCCGGTGCGGCGCGTGCTGCGGCGTTCGTACTGTTCGCGGGCGGTCGCGTACTCCTGCCTGCGGAGCTTCTCGCCCGGGGCCTCGGAGAAGCAGCGCAGGCAGTAGGCGAGCAGTACGCCGACGAAGCCGATCGACATGAAGCCGCGCAGGGACGCCTGCGCCTCGGGGTCCGGACGCTTGGAGAAGCCGTCCCACGTGCGGCGGAAGGCAAGGGCGCTGCAGATCGCGAACATCAGGACCACTAGTACGTTCACGAAGGAACCGACATCGGCGATGGCCAGGCCCTCGTACGCGAAGCGCAGCACGAAGCAGCCGGCCGCCGCGCCGACGAGCGCGCCCGCGGCGACCGCGACGCGGCGCCAGATGTAGCCGCCGTCGTGCTCGACCCAGGTCCTGCCAAAGAAACGGATCTCCTCGGGCTGGGGGCCCGCGGGGATGCCGCCGGCTGCTTCCGGGGGCTCGGGGGCGGGGCGGGGGGTGCCGGATTCGTCGCTCACGTGTCGATTATGGCGGGCGCCCCCGGCGTCTCCGGGGGCGGAGGTGGGACTGGGGTGAGGCTGGGGTGAGGCCTGCTTGCGGCTTGGGTGGCGGCAGGCGGGTCCAGGGCATTGTCGGACCCCTCCCCTACATTGCACGCATGACGGAATACGTACTAGTCGCAGGCGCGTGGCTCGGGGCGTGGGCGTGGGACGACGTGGTGCCGGAGCTGCGCGCGGCCGGGCATGGCGCGCACGCCGTGACGCTCTCCGGGGTCGCCGACAAGCAGGGCCTTCCGGCCGGGCAGAAGACCCATGTCCAGGACATCGTCGACGAGGTGGAGCGCCTCGGACTGCGCGATGTCGTCCTGGTCGGACACAGCTACTCGGGCATCCCGGTCGGCCAGGCCGCCGAGCGGATCGGTGACCGGCTGAAGCGCGTGGTGTTCGTCGACTCGAATGTTCCGGCGGACGGGGAGTCGTTCGTGTCCGGGTGGTGGCAGGGGCCGGCGGCGCTGGAGGCCGTACTCGCGGCGAACGATGGTTACTGGCCGCCGCTGACTGCTCCCGAGTGCGAGGGGCAGGGGCTCGACGACGCGCAGGTCGCGCGGATCGTAGGCGGGGCCACACCGCACCCGGGGGCGTCCCTGTCGGAGCCGGCCGTGCTGTCCCGCCCGCCGGGCGAGCTTGCGGCGACGTACATCAAGTGCCTGCTCGACGGGCCCGAGCCGACGGACGACGTGGCCGAGCTTCTGCGCGGCGAGAACTGGCGGCTGCGGGAGATGGACACGGGGCACTGGCCGATGTTCTCCCGGCCGGAGGAGCTGACGCGGATTCTTCTTGAGGAGGCCGGGGGGTGAGGGCGGGGTAAGGGCGGCCCCGGGCCGGCGGTGAAGTGACGGGCCGGTCGCGCAGGTCGGACTGCGCAACCGGCCCCCGCCATCCGCTACGCGCAGCGCGGAGCCACATAACCGTCGTTGCCGGTCTTCACGTACGCGTCGGAGACGTACTGGCCGTTCGCGATGTTGTCCCAGAGGTTCGTCGTGCCGTACGTGCCGCTGATGGTCTCGCCCGGCTTCTGGCAGTTGATCGGTACGCGGGCGCCCAGCGGCAGGACCTTGACCAGCTGGTAGTGGGTGCCCGGTCCGCTGCGTACCTTCAGGCGGACTCCGGGGGCGACCGGGTAGCGGATGGCGAGCGCGTCGGCGCTCAGCTCCTCCGCCGACCCCCCGGCCTCATCCGCCGCGATGCCCTCAATCGTTCCCGCACCGTCCTCAACAGCCATGCTGTTTCTCCCCCGTTGATCACTCTGACGTCTGTTTCTGACATCCATGCAGATGCGTACGTGTCGTGCGACCCGCGCAGGCTAGCAAGCCCCTCCGACATCGCACGCACCATCGACTAGGCTCCGTGCGTCGCGCTTGCGGACACAGACACGGGGGTGGGCGATGCCGCCGCTGCGCAGCACCGGGCCGGGCCGGGAAGCGGAACATCCTGAGTACGCCGGGCAGTACCGTCTTGAGTCATGCCTCGGCGCGGGCGGCATGGGTGTGGTGCACCTGGCGACGTCCGCTTCGGGGCTGCGCCTGGCCATCAAGGTCGTACATGCCGAGTACGCGGCGGATCCCGAGTTCCGGGCCCGTTTCCGGCAGGAGGTCAATGCCGCGCGAAGGGTCAGCGGTGCCTTCACCGCGCCGGTGGTCGACGCGGATCCGAATGCTGAACTGCCCTGGATGGCCACGCTGTTCATCCCTGGCGACACGCTCGCCGAGCGGGTGAAGCGGAATGGCGCGCTGGCTCCCGACGACGTACGCAGGCTGGGTGCGGGGCTCGCAGAGGCGCTGCGCGACATCCATCGCGTCGGCGTCGTGCACCGTGACCTCAAGCCGAGCAACGTCCTGCTCGCCGCCGACGGCCCGAAAGTCATCGACTTCGGCATCTCCCGCCCGACGGACAGTGATCTGCGGACCGAGACGGGCAAGTTGATCGGCTCGCCGCCCTTCATGGCGCCCGAGCAGTTCCAGCGGCCGCGTGAAGTGGGGCCCGCCGCAGATGTGTTCGCCATGGGCGCCGTGCTGGCCCACGCGGCGACAGGGCGTGGACCTTTCGACTCGAACAGCCCGTACATCGTCGCCTACCAAGTCGTCCACAACGAGCCAGACCTGGCCGGGGCGCCCGAGGACCTCGCGCCGTTGATCAGGCGTTGCCTCGCGAAGGAACCCGGGGAGCGGCCCCTGCCGGGCGAGATCATGGAGGCGCTCCGGCAGCCTTACACGGCCGGGGCGGGGGCGGCCGGTTCCGGGGCCGGTGCGTTCATACCCGCCCAGCGGCGCCCGAGCGGGCAGCGGGACCCGGACGGGCAGCCGGACGCGGACGACGGACGCGAGCAGAGCACCCAGTGGACCCGGCGGATCCGCCGCCAGGACCGGCCCGCACCCGCACCCGCACCCGCACCCGCACCCGCCGGCCTGGACTCCCCCGCGTCCCGGGCGGACCAGCCCACCCGCCCCCGGCCAAGCGAAAGAGCCAGGCCCGAGCCACCGCGGCACCGTCGCAGCTGGGCGCTGACGGCAGGAGCCGTACTCGCGCTGGCGGCCGTCGGCGCAGGCATCGCGCTGCACACGGGGGAAGACGGTAACGCGACCGGCCCCGGCGGAACGGCCGTGCGACAACAAGCCGGCTCCTTCAAGCCCTGGCACAAGAACCTCGGCGGCGCGAGCGACACCGCCCCGGCGTGTGCCTCCGGGCCTGGTGCCCTCTACTGCGTCAGCGGCGGCGGCAGGACAACGCGCCTCGACCCTCTGAACGGCCACGTCGTGTGGGCCTCGGCCGCGCCCGGGGAGCGGCACAGCTCCGGCACGGCCGCACAGCGGGCCACTCCGGCTGCGCCCACGCTGTCCGGAGGGCTGCTGCACCTGGTCGACGACGGCCGGATCAGGGCTCTGGATCCGCGTACGGGCGAGGAGCGTTGGGCCGTCGACGCGTCCGCGTACGAGGCCGTGGAGCACGGCGCGGACACGACGCTGCTGATCGGATCGGGCGGAACCGTGCGCGCCCTGAACAGCGCGACCGGCGAGCCGCGGTGGACGAAGCACGTCGGAGGCCTCGGCACCCAGTGGATCGCCGGACCGGGCGGCGACGGCGAATTCTTCGCCGTGACGGCGTCCGCCGACGGAGGCACCACGTCGGTCAGCGCGATCGATACCCACGGGGGCGCCGTGAAGTGGACCGCCGAGGCTGCGGGCAGCCTCAGCCCGTTCGGCGCGTCGGACGGCGCCGTGTACCTGCTGTCCACCGACACGGACCTCTTGGTGGACGCCGTCGTACGGCTCGACACCGCCGACCGGAGCGCACACCGTTTCCCGCTGACCACGCCCGCGGACCAGGCCGAGGCCACCGAGAGCGGCGGCATCGCCTACGTGTACGGGGCCGGCGGCTCGCTCGTCGCCGTCGACACCACGGCCGCGAGCCCGCAGAACGCGGTCAGTTGGCGCCTGGAGACCTCGGTCAGTCGCCCTTCGCGGCCCGTCGTATCGGACCGGACGCTCTACCTCACCGCCCCCGACGGCCGCCTGCTCGCCACCGACATCCGCACCGGCAAGCCCCTCGGCCAGACGCGTCCCCGGCTGGGGAGTGAACCCGGGCGGGTCGTCGGGGAGTTGCCCGCGCCCGTCGCGGGTGAGGGAGGTCGCGTCTACGGGAGCGCGCCCGACGGAAGTGTGTTCGGGGTGGACGGGCGGGAGCCTGGGCGCTGGTGATGTGGGCCCGTACGGGCCCTGCCGCCGCCGCCCTCGGCCGGACCGGGCCCTGATGACCTCGGCCGAGACAACACGCATACCTGACGCCGTCCTCGTACAGACATGAGCCCGCCCGGCAGCGAATTCGCCGCCGGGCGGGCTCACGCCTCAGGCAGAACCAGAGCCGGAGTCGAGGTCAGACCCAGAGCCATGGTCAGGCCACCGGTTCAGCCGGAGGCAGCCGGCCGGTCCTCAGCCCAGCTTCGAGACGTCCCGCACCGCGCCCTTGTCCGCGCTCGTTGCCATCGCGGCGTACGCGCGCAGGGCGGCCGAGACCTTGCGGTCCCGGGCGACCGGGGCGTAGACGCCGTTCAGGGCGGTGCGGCGGGTGGCCAGCTCGTCGTCGGAGACGAGGAGTTCGATCGAGCGGTTCGGGATGTCGATGCGGATGCGGTCACCGTCCTGGACGAGGGCGATCGTGCCGCCGGACGCCGCCTCGGGCGAGGCGTGGCCGATGGACAGGCCCGACGTGCCGCCGGAGAAGCGGCCGTCCGTGACCAGGGCGCAGGTCTTGCCGAGGCCGCGGCCCTTGAGGAACGACGTCGGGTAGAGCATCTCCTGCATGCCTGGGCCGCCCTTGGGGCCCTCGTAGCGGATGACCACGACGTCGCCGTGCGTGATCTCCTTCTTGAGGATCTTGTCGACGGCGTCCTCCTGCGATTCGCAGACGACCGCCGGACCCTCGAACGTCCAGATCGACTCGTCGACGCCCGCCGTCTTCACGACGCAGCCGTCGACCGCCAGGTTGCCCCTGAGGACCGCGAGGCCGCCGTCCTTCGAGTACGCGTGTTCGGCGGACCGGATGCAGCCGTTCTCGGCGTCCAGGTCGAGGGCCTCCCAGCGCTCCGACTGGGAGAACGCCTCCGCCGAGCGGACGCAGCCGGGGGCCGCGTGCCACATCTCGACGGCCTCCGCGGACGGGGAGCCCGCGCGCACGTCCCACGTCTTCATCCAGTCGGAGAGCGACGGGCTGTGGACGGAGTGGACGTCCTCGTTCAGGAGGCCGGCACGGTACAGCTCGCCCAGCAGGGCGGGGATGCCGCCGGCGCGGTGCACGTCCTCCATGTAGTACGTGCGGTCCTTCGCCACGTTCGGCGCGACCTTGGCGAGGCACGGCACGCGGCGCGAGACCTCGTTGATCTCGTCCAGACCGAAGGCGACGCCCGCCTCCTGCGCGGCGGCCAGCAGGTGCAGGATCGTGTTGGTGGAGCCGCCCATGGCGATGTCGAGGGCCATGGCGTTCTGGAAGGCGGCGAAGGTGGCGACGTTGCGCGGCAGGACCGACTCGTCGTCCTGCTCGTAGTACCGGCGCGTGACGTCCATGACGGTGCGGGCCGCGTTCTCGTACAGCGCCTTGCGGGCCGTGTGCGTCGCGAGGACCGTGCCGTTGCCGGGGAGGGAGAGGCCGATGGCCTCCGTCAGACAGTTCATCGAGTTGGCCGTGAACATGCCGGAACAGGAGCCGCAGGTCGGGCAGGCGTTCTCCTCGATACGGAGGATGTCCTCGTCCGAGATCTTGTCGTTCACGGCGTCGGAGATCGCGTCGACCAGGTCGAGCGTGCGGACGGTGCCGTCGACCAGGGTGGCGCGGCCGGACTCCATCGGGCCGCCGGAGACGAAGACCGTCGGGATGTTCAGGCGCAGGGCCGCCATCAGCATGCCGGGGGTGATCTTGTCGCAGTTCGAGATGCAGATCAGGGCGTCGGCGCAGTGCGCCTCGACCATGTACTCGACGCTGTCCGCGATCAGGTCGCGGGAGGGGAGCGAGTAGAGCATGCCGCCGTGGCCCATCGCGATGCCGTCGTCGACGGCGATCGTGTTGAACTCACGCGCGATGCCGCCCGCCGCCGTGATCGCGTCGGAGACGATGCGGCCGACCGGCTGGAGGTGGGTGTGGCCGGGCACGAACTCGGTGAACGAGTTGGCCACGGCGATGATCGGCTTCCGGCCGATGTCCGCACCGGGTACCCCGGAGGCGCGCATAAGGGCGCGTGCGCCCGCCATGTTGCGTCCGTGGGTGACTGTGCGGGACCTCAGCTCGGGCATCGTCGCTCGCTCCTTCAAGGGCCCGTTCAGGGGCCCGTGCGGCAGATAGGGCTGCTATCGAGCGTACGCCGCCGATCCAAGATCCGGACAGGGTGTCCGGAATACGGGACGCGTGTCTCGCTGTACGTGCCCCCGACCGTGGCGTCCCGTCCGGGTACCCCGGCCCTCGCGTCCCGTCCGGGCGCCCGGCGGCCGGGTCTCGCGACGGTTCGGGTGGGCATGCCAGGTGGGGCGTGCGTCACTCCCCCGTCAGATGCCCCTGCACCACCGGTGCCACCCGCTCGACGATCCGCTCCATGTCCGCCGACGCCAGCGGTTCCACCTTGATCACGTAACGCAGCATCGCGATCCCCACGAGCTGCGCCGCCGCCAGCTCCGCCCTGAGCTCGGCCTCCTCGGGCGGCAGGTCCAGCTGCCTGGCGATCTTCCGCAGCAGCTGTACGGCGACCAGGCGCCGGAAGACGGCCGCCGCGGTCTCGTTGTTCACGGCCGAGCGGACGATCGCGAGGAGCGGGGCGCGGGTCGCCGGGTTCTCCCACACGGAGAAGATGAAGCGGGTGAGGCGCTCGCCGACGCCGTCCAGCGGGCCGTCCTCGATCGCGGCCGGTGCGTCCAGAGCGGGGGCGAAGGCGACCTCGATGGACGCCTCGAAGACCTGCTCCTTCGTACCGAAGTAGTGGTGCACCAGCGCCGCGTCCACGCCCGCCGCCTTGGCGATGCCGCGTACCGACGTCTTCTCGTAGCCGCGCTCGGAGAACTCCGCGCGGGCGGCCTCCAGGATGCGGTCGCGGGTCGCGGGGCCGGCCGCCTCCGTCTGTGTACGGGAAGGCCGCCCCCTGCGGCGTACGGGCGGGACCTCCGGGTCGGTCATGAGCGGGGGACCCGGACCGCCGACGCGAGGTGGAGGCGGGTGAAGGCGAGGGCCTCGGCGAGGTCGGCCTCACGTTCGGCGCTGGACATGGCGCGGCGGGTGTTGACCTCGATCACGACGTGCCCGTCGAAGCCGGTCAGGGCGAGGCGCTCCAGGAGCTCGGAGCAGGGCTGCGTACCGCGGCCGGGCACCAGGTGCTCGTCCTTCGCCGATCCCCTGCCGTCCGCGAGGTGGACGTGGCCGAGGCGGTCGCCCATGCGGTCGATCATCGACATCGCGTCGGTACGGGCCGTCGCGGTGTGGCTGAGGTCGATCGTGAAGTGCCGGTAGTCGTCCTTGGTGACGTCCCAGTCGGGGGCGTACGCGAGCATCTCGCGGTCGCGGTAGCGCCAGGGGTACATGTTCTCGACAGCGAAGCGGACGTCCGTCTCGTCGGCCATGCGCCAGATGCCGTCGACGAAGTCGCGCGCGTACTGGCGCTGCCAGCGGAAGGGCGGGTGGACGACGACCGTGGACGCGCCCAGCTTCTCGGCCGCCGACTTCGCGCGCTGGAGCTTGGTCCACGGGTCCGTGGACCAGACGCGCTGGGTGATCAGCAGACAGGGCGCGTGCACGGCGAGGATCGGGACCTGGTGGTAGTCGGCGAGCCGGCGCAGGGCCTCGATGTCCTGGCTGACGGGGTCGGTCCAGACCATGACCTCGACGCCGTCGTAGCCCAGGCGTGCCGCGATCTCGAAGGCCGTCGCCGTCGACTCCGGATAGACCGAGGCCGTCGACAGGGCGACCTTCGCATCCGGGATGCGCACCACTGGTTCTGCCACGCAGACAGAGTACGGGCCCCGGCTGAGCCCCGGGGAGATGGTCGGCCCGCGGGTGCTGTGGGGTGCGCCTCAGTACGGCGGCGCCGTGCCGGGTGGGCCCGGGCGGGCGGACCCGGGCGGTGACGGGAGCCTCCGCCCGGGTGCCAGTGATCGCGGCTCGGCCTCCGGCTGCGGTACGTCCCGTCAGACCGTCGGCATGTGGTCGAGCCGCCTGAGGATCACGCCCTCCCGGAGCGCCCAGGGGCAGACCTCCAGGGTCTCCACCCCGAACAGGTCCATGGCCCCCTCGGCCACCAGCGCGCCGGCGAGCAGCTGGCCCGCGCGGCCGTCCGAGACCCCGGGGAGCTCGGCGCGCTCCGCCTCCGTCATCGAGGCCAGGCGCGGCACCCAGTCCTCCAAGGACTTGCGCTTCAGCTCCCGCTGGACGTACAGCCCCTCGGTGGAGCGGGCCGCTCCGGCCAGACGCGCGAGCTGCTTGAACGTCTTTGACGTGGCCACGACGTGATCGGGCTTGCCGAAGCGCGTGAACTCGCCGACCGAGCGCGCGATCTGCGCCCGCACGTGCCTGCGCAGCGCCTTGATGTCCGCGGGGTCCGGCGGGTCGCCCGGCAGCCAGCCCGCCGTCAGGCGCCCCGCCCCGAGGGGCAGCGACACCGCGGCGTCGGGCTCCTCGTCGATGCCGTACGCGATCTCGAGGGAGCCGCCGCCGATGTCCAGGACGAGCAGCTTCCCGGCCGACCAGCCGAACCAGCGACGGGCCGCGAGGAAGGTGAGCCGGGCCTCCTCCTCGCCGGCGAGGACGCGCAGCTCGACGCCGGTGTCCTCCTTGACCCGCGCGAGTACCTCGTCGGCGTTGCTGGCCTCGCGTACCGCCGAGGTGGCGAAGGGCACGAGGTCCTCGACGCCCTTGTCCTCGGCCGCCTCCAGGGCGTCCCGCACGGTGGCGGTCAGCCGGGCCACGCCGTCGGGGCTGATGGCGCCGCGGTCGTCGAGGAGTTGCGCGAGCCGCAGCTCCGCCTTGTGCGAGTGCGCGGGCAGCGGGCGCGCGCCCGGGTGCGCGTCCACCACAAGCAAGTGCACCGTGTTCGAACCCACGTCGAGGACACCGAGTCTCATATACGGAACGCTACTGCGCGTGGCCCGGGCGTCAGTCCCCGAGGGCACCGCAGCGCGTTTACCCTGGAACCGTGCCAAAGACGAAAAAGGCCAACGCCGACAAGAGCGACAAGCGCGGTAAGAGCGACAAGGAAGCCAAGTCGGCCACTAAGCCGTCGAAGGCGCCGAAGTCCAAGGAATCAGGGACGAAGCAGTCCGTAACGAAGGGTTCATCGCCGAAGGTGTCATCACCGAAAGGTTCCGCCCCTGACGAGAAGGGTCTGGACTTCGCCCGCGCCTGGGTCGAGTTCCCCGACCCCGCGGACGACGAGCAGATCTTCCGCTGCGACCTGACGTGGCTGACCTCGCGCTGGAGCTGCATCTTCGGGAGCGGCTGCCAGGGCATCCAGGCGGGCCGCGCGGACGACGGCTGCTGCACGCTCGGTGCCCACTTCTCCGACGAGGACGACGAGAAGCGCGTCGCCGGGTTCGTGGCGCGCCTCACGCCCGACATCTGGCAGCACCACGAGGTCGGTACGCAGACGGGCTGGGTCTCCAAGGACGAGGACGGCGAGCGCCAGACCCGCCCGTACAACGGCTCGTGCATCTTCCAGAACCGGCCCGGCTTCAAGGGCGGCGCGGGCTGCTCGCTGCACATCCTGGCGATCAAGGAGGGCCGCGAGCCTCTGGAGACCAAGCCGGACGTGTGCTGGCAGCTGCCGGTCCGCCGGACCTACGAGTGGATCGACCGGCCCGACGACACCCGTGTGCTCCAGGTGTCCATCGGTGAGTACGACCGCCGTGGCTGGGGCCCGGGCGGCCACGATCTGCACTGGTGGTGCACCTCGGCGACGTCGGCCCACGGGGCGGGCGACCCGGTGTACGTCTCCTACCGGCCCGAGCTGACCGAGCTGATGGGCAAGGAGGGCTACGACCGTCTCGCCGAGCTGTGCGAGGAGCGCCTGGCCTCCCAGCTGCCGCTGCTCGCGCCGCATCCGGCCGATCCCACCACCACTTCCTGAGACCTGCCCCTGCCGGCTCCCGCCGGCCCGCGCTAGCCGCCGCTCGGGCTCGCACCGCCGCCGTCGCTCGGCGGCGGTGCCGAGTCCGTGGGGGCCGACGGGCTCGGTGACGGATCGGACGGCGTGGGGCTCGGGTCGGACGGCGTGGGGTCCGGGTCGGACGGCGTGGGATCGGACGGCGTGGGATCGGACGGGCCGGGGCCCGGGTTTCCCGTGTTCGACGGGTCAGGGCCCGGGTCCGAGGTGCCGGGCTGCGAGGGGCCCGAACTCCCGTGTCCCTCTATTGAGATGACTGCCCCTGAGGGGTCGATGCCGATGCGCGCCGACCAGTGACCGGCGGGCTCCCGGTCGTGATCGACGTACACCCGGATCGTGAACGACTCGCCGGGCCGCAGGGTTCCCGACGTGCTCGTCAGGTAGAGCCAGCTCGCTCCGGTGTGTGCGGACCAGTGGACCGGTGAACTACCGGACGCCGTCAGCGTGATGAGGGTCGCGGAGCCGCTCGGCTGCGCCTCCACGGTGAGTCGGCCCGGGCCGGAGTGCGAGGGCCCGCCGGGGCTGATGACCTCCACGGAGACGTCCGGGGAGCGGCTACCCGCGGTGAAACGCGGGTCGGGGGTCGTACGCGCGTTGCCCGCGTTCTCGTAAGCGCCGTCCGCGCGATTGCCGTCGAGCCCGCCCGGGTCGCCGGCTTCGCTCGCGCTGATCGAGCGCCCGTCCTGACCCTCGCCCGTCTGCGGCGCCCCCCGGTACGCCGCCCACAGCGCCAGCACCGGGGCGGCCACGACGGTGGCGACGACCGTCGTCGTGACGGCACGCGCGCGTAGCCGGTCCCGGCGGGCCGCCCTGTCCTTGGGGTCCATCGGGAATCCGCGCCGGTCGAAGCGGGGAGCCGCGCCTCGCTGGGGGCGGTTGGCGTGGGCCATCGCCCGGTGCAGGGCCGCGCGCGGGGCCGTCGCGATGGGCAGGGCGGCCGGGGTGACCGCCGTGCCGGGCCAGGCGCCGGGGGCGGCGCGCTCGGCGGTGCGGCGGCAGCGGGGGCAGTCGTCGACGTGCCGGACCAGTTCGCGGCGCAGGGCGGAGCTCAGCAGCAGCTGGTTGTCTCCGGTGAGGCGGGCGACGCTCGGGCAGGCGCCCGTCTCCACCACGGCGAGGGCGGCGCGGGTGCGTTCCACCTCACAGGCGGCGGAGGCGAGCAGTTCCCGGGTGAGCCCCGGGTCCGTACCCAGTGCGGCGGCGACCTCTCGGGGCGACAGCTGATGCCGTACGGCCAGCTCCAGCGCCTCGCGCTGTTCGGGCGTCGTGCCGGCGGCCTCCGGCCAGGCCAGGAGCGCGAGCTCTCGGCGGCGCTGCGCCTGGATCTCCTCGGAAGAGGTCTCTTTGGTGTGCGGGGCTTCGGGATGGGGGCGGCCCGAGGCGTGCGTCCCCTGTCTGCGGCGCTTCGCCTCCGCCAGCGCCCGCAGGCACGACCAGCGGGCGAGCGCGTACAGCCACGCCTTACGGTCGGTCTCGGTTTCGGGGCCGCGGGAGCCACGGCGTTCGGCGAGCGCCAGGGCGTCGCCCAGCGCCGCGATGGCGTCGTCGTGATCGCACAGGACGGACAGGCAGTACGTGAACAGGCCGTCCAGATACGGCTCGTAGCGCGATGTCGGGCGCTGGGGTACGGTCCGCGGCGCAGGTCGCCCGCGCCCTTCGCGGTGCGCCCGGTGTGCGCCGGTGGTCTGCGTGGGAGTTTCCGGCCTGCTGGTCATCACCCGTGCGACCGTAGGCGGATGGTGCCGCACCCTTCCTCCCCCTTGGGGACATTTAATCCGTACGGGTGAAACGATCCCTCAAAAGGGGACGGGAATACCAAATTCCATACAGGGGAACATGCGCTCGGCGCATATATGTACGCCGGGGCGCACAGGCGCACACCCGGCGCGGGGCCCTCCGGGAGGCGGCGGGTGGTGGTCGGTGCCGGGTTGTCAGTGGTCTCCGTTACGGTTCGGTGCATGGCTGCCCGTACGAAATCCGGCAAGGACCGGCCGTCCTACCGCTGCACCGAGTGCGGCTGGCAGACGGCGAAATGGCTGGGTCGCTGCGGCGAGTGCCAGGCGTGGGGGACGGTCGAGGAGTACGGCGCTCCCGCCGTGCGGACGACCGCGCCCGGCCGGGTCACGACGTCCGCCGTCCCGATCGGCCAGGTCGACGCCCGGCAGGCCACCGCCCGCTCCACCGGCGTGCCCGAGCTCGACCGGGTCCTCGGCGGGGGCCTCGTCCCCGGCGCCGTCGTCCTGGTCGCGGGCGAGCCCGGCGTCGGTAAGTCCACCCTCCTGCTCGACGTCGCCGCCAAGGCCGCCAGCGACGAGCACCGCACCCTGTACGTCACGGGCGAGGAGTCGGCCAGCCAGGTCCGGATGCGCGCCGACCGCATCAAGGCGATCGACGACCATCTGTATCTCGCCGCCGAGACCGACCTGTCCGCGGTCCTCGGCCACTTGGACGCCGTCAAGCCCAGCCTCCTGATCATGGACTCCGTACAGACCGTCGCCTCCCCCGAGATCGACGGCGCCCCCGGCGGCATGGCCCAGGTCCGCGAGGTGGCCGGCGCCCTGATCCGCGCCTCGAAGGAGCGCGGCATGGCCACCCTCCTCGTGGGTCACGTCACCAAGGACGGCGCCATCGCCGGACCCCGCCTCCTCGAGCACCTCGTGGACGTCGTCCTCTCCTTCGAAGGCGACCGGCACGCGCGCCTGCGCCTCGTACGCGGCGTGAAGAACCGGTACGGGACGACCGACGAGGTCGGCTGCTTCGAGCTGCACGACGAAGGCATCACCGGACTCGCCGACCCCAGCGGGCTGTTCCTCACCCGCCGCGACGAACCCGTCCCGGGCACGTGCCTGACCGTCACCCTGGAGGGGCGGCGGCCTCTCGTCGCCGAGGTTCAGGCCCTCACCGTCGACTCCCAGATCCCGTCCCCTCGGCGCACCACGTCCGGTCTGGAGACGTCTCGCGTCTCGATGATGCTCGCCGTGCTCGAGCAGCGCGGGCGGATCAGTGCGCTCGGAAAGCGGGACATCTACTCCGCGACCGTCGGCGGCGTGAAGCTCTCCGAGCCCGCCGCCGACCTCGCCATCGCCCTCGCCCTCGCCAGCGCCGCCAGCGACACCCCGCTCCCCAAGAACCTCGTCGCGATCGGTGAAGTCGGCCTCGCGGGCGAGGTCAGACGGGTGACCGGCGTGCAGCGCCGGCTCGCCGAGGCGCACCGGCTCGGCTTCACCCACGCCCTCGTACCGAGCGATCCGGGCAAGGTGCCCGCCGGTATGAAGGTCACCGAAGTCGCCGACATGGGGGACGCTCTGCGCGTGCTGCCCAGGAGCCGTCACCGAGAGGCCCCACGGGAGACGGAGGAGCGCCGGTAGACTTTGCCCTGGTCTCGCCCGTGCGTACGAACCCTGGGCATTCAAGATCTGCGCGTTCCGCAATATCTGGGACTTCTGCGATATCTGCGACATCTGCGACCGGAGGAGTGCAGTGGCAGCCAACGACCGGGCAGCAGCTCCCGGCAAGTCCGGCGGGAGCTCCGGTGCCGATGGGCTGATGCGCGCCTCACTGAGCGCGGTCGCGCCCGGTACGGCGCTGCGTGACGGCCTCGAGCGAATCCTCCGCGGCAACACCGGCGGACTCATCGTTCTCGGCTGGGACAAGACCGTCGAGTCGATGTGTACCGGCGGTTTCATCCTGGACGTCGAGTTCACCGCGACGCGTCTGCGCGAGCTGTGCAAGCTCGACGGCGGCATCGTCATCGACAAGGACATCACCAAGATCCTGCGGGCGGGCGTGCAGTTGGTGCCCGACCCCACGATCCCCACGGAGGAGACGGGCACGCGGCACCGCACCGCGGACCGGGTGAGCAAGCAGGTCAGCTTCCCCGTGGTCTCGGTGTCGCAGTCGATGCGGCTCATCGCCCTTTACGTGGACGGGCAGCGGCGCGTCCTCGAGGACTCGGCCGCGATTCTCTCGCGTGCGAATCAGGCGCTCGCCACTCTTGAGCGGTACAAGCTCCGCTTGGACGAGGTGGCCGGGACGCTCTCCGCGCTCGAGATCGAGGATCTCGTGACCGTGCGGGATGTGACCGCGGTCGCACAGCGGCTGGAGATGGTGCGGCGCATCGCCACCGAGATCGCCGAGTACGTGGTGGAGCTCGGGACGGATGGGCGACTGCTCGCCCTTCAGCTCGACGAGTTGATCGCCGGTGTGGAGCCCGAGCGGGAGCTCGTCGTTCGGGACTATGTGCCCGAACCTACGGCCAAGCGGTCCCGGACCGTTGACGAGGCGCTGTTCGAACTCGACGCGCTGACGCATGCCGAGCTTCTCGAACTGTCCACCGTGGCACGCGCGTTGGGGTACACCGGGTCTCCGGAGACCTTGGACTCGGCCGTTTCGCCTCGTGGGTTCCGGCTGTTGGCGAAGGTGCCTCGGCTGCCCGGGGCCATCATCGACCGGCTTGTCGAGCACTTCGGGGGGCTGCAGAAGCTGCTCGCCGCCAGCGTCGATGATCTGCAGACCGTGGACGGCGTCGGGGAGGCCCGTGCCCGGAGCGTGCGGGAAGGGCTCTCGCGGTTGGCCGAGTCGTCGATCCTGGAGCGGTACGTCTAGGGGTGCCTAGGGGCGCCCAGGGGCGTCTCTTGGGGGCTGCTTGTGGGGGCTGCTTGTGGGCCTGGGGTGGGGTCCCGAGTGCGGCTCGGTGGGCTCGCCCCGCCGTCTTCGGGTGCGGGGCCGCGCCGGGATGTACGTGCTCGCTGTTCTACGGGGCCTCGTCACCCAGCTGATCACCTGTACGTGGTGCTGGTGGCTCCGCGCGCACATCCCGCCACGGCCCCTCCCGTTTCGTACGCGGCTGATCGCCGGTGAGGCGCTCGTCGGCCCCTATCGTTTCGCGCTCGGCTGACGCCGGTAGGGCGCTCGTTCGCCCCTCCCGTTTCGCGCTCGGCTGATGCCGGTGGGGCGCCTCGGGCGGGTTCTCCGGGCAGAGGGCAGGTGGTGTTAGTCCTTGGCCAGTACGAAGGATGCCTGGGCCTTGGGGAGTTGGGGTGCCTTTGCCTCTACCAGGTAGGTGCCTGGCGTCACCGGGCCCGTCTTCGGGGTTGCGCACTCGGGGGCGCCGGCCTTGCGGTCCCACTCGATCGTGTGCGTGATGCGGGTGCCTGCCGGTACGCGCAGCAGGAGGCTGCCGGCACCCTTGGGGCAGTCGCCGGAGGACCAGATCTCGGTATCGCTGGAAGCCTGAGTGATCGTCAGGACCGCGCTCTTCGGGCCCAGATCGACCTTGCAGTCCTTCGCCGTCGTGTTCTTGGCGATCAGCTCGAACTTCGGCTTCTCGCCCGGCGCGTACGAGTTGTGGACGCTGCGCAGCGTCAGCGTCACGCCGCCTGTCGTGCAGTCGGGGAGGCTTGAGCTCGCGGGGAGTCGGTCGCCCGCGCCTGTGCCGCCCTTCGCGCCGTCATCGGATCCCGCCCCTGAGCCGGCCGTGTCGGAGCCCGAGCCCGAACCGTCGCCGTTGGCGCCGTCGGAGGAACCGTCGTCACCGCCGCCGCCCGACTCGTCGCGGCCGCCCGGGTGTTCGCTGATCGCCGGTCCGGACCCGGAGGGGCCGGGCGTGATGGAGGAGGGCGCGGTGTCCTTGCCGTTCGAGCCACCGGCGCCTGTCTTGCTGCCTCCGGCACCGGAGTTGACGGCCCATACGATCAGCAGCGCGAGCAGCGCCACCATGGACAGCAGAACGGCCCTCCGTCGCCAGTAGATGGTGGAGGGAAGCGGCCCGATCGGATTGCGCAGAGATCCCACGGCGCAAACTGTACGAGAGATCAGCCCGTTCTCCCGCCCCCACCCGCCGCCACGGCCCGCGAGTTTTGCGGATCATAGTCCCGGGCGGCGGTTTCGGCGCGGGGACAACCCCTGTCTTTCGTCAGGTACGGGACGAGACCATCGCGGGATGTGATGGTGCTGGGGCATTACGTACCGTCCGTGTCATGGGAATCTTCGACTCCGACCTCTACCGCGACATCACCGGCTTCGCCCACGACACCCCGTCGTGGTTCCAGCACCTCATGGAGGTGTTCACCGAGCTGGGGCTGTTGGTCTTCGCCGTGCTCTTCGTCGCCGCCTGGTGGCGGGCCCGGCGCGGTGATCCACGGGCCCTGGCCGTCGCGGTGCTCGCCCCGCTGGCCACCGGCGTCGCCTATGTGTGCAGCGAGCTGGTCAAGTCCGGTGTCGACGAAGAGCGTCCCTGCCGGGCCGTCTCCGGCGCCCTGACCTCTCTTGTCGCGTGTCCGCCTCATGGTGACTGGTCGTTCCCCAGCAACCACGCCACCATCGCTGCCGCCTCCGCCGTCGGCCTCGCCCTCGCCTGGCCCGCCATCGGCTGGCTCACTGTCCCCCTCGCCCTCCTCATGGCCTTCTCCCGCGTCTTCGTCGGCGTCCACTACCCGCATGACGTGGCGGTGGGGCTGGGGGTCGGGGCTCTTGTCTCGTTCGTCGTGGTGCGGCTCTGTGTGGGGAGTGGGGCTCGGGTCGTCGTTGCCATGCGGGGGTCCGGGAGTGGGGTTGTTCGCTGGTTCGCCGGGCCGGCGGCGGTGAGCGGGTATGCGGCCGTCGGCGGTCATCGGCGGTGATCAGACCAGGCCCGCCTCGTACGCCACGATGGCCGCCTGCACTCTGTTCTTGACCTCCAGACGGTCCAGGACCGCGCTCACGTAGGCCTTCACCGTGCCCTCCACCAGGTGCAGACGGCGCGCGATCTCCGGGTTCGAGAGGCCCGCGCCCACCAGGCCCAGCACCTCCCGTTCGCGTGGGGTGAGCGTGGCCACACGGGCCCTGGCCGCCGCCTCTCGGCCCAGGCGCTGTGCCCCGAAGCCGTCGATGACGTGGCGCGCCACCTTCGGTGACAGGAACGCGGCCCCGTCCGCCACCGCTCTGACCCCCGCCATCAGTTCGTGCGGGTCACCGGACTTGAGGAGGAATCCGGTGGCCCCGCCGGCCAGAGCACGGGCCACGTACGCGTCCTCCGAGAACGTCGTCAGCATCGCCACCGCCGTGCCCGGCACGGCTCGTACCATCTCCTCCGCCGCCGCCAGGCCGTCCAGGCGTGGCATACGGATGTCCAGGAGCGCCACGTCGGGGCGGTGGGCCTGCGCCAGGCTCACCGCCTCGCGGCCGTCCGCCGCCTCCGCCACCACCTCGAAGTCGCCACCCGCCGCGAGGATCGCGCTCACGCCCGCCCGGATCATCGCCTCGTCGTCCGCCAGCAGGACCCGGATCATCTCGCCCACCCTCGCCTCTGTTCCTGCGCCTGGTCTGTCGTGCCTGGTCTGGGGATCACGCTCTTCTCCGATTAGTTCGTGGTTGTTGTCCTTGTCGAAGCAGAGCCTGAAGTGGTCCACGGGGACGAACAGTTCGCCGCTCGCCCTGTAGTAGCGGCAGTCCGTTCCCGGTGGTGGTGGGGTTGGGGGCCCCTCCACCGGCGGGTCGCCGATCGTGCGGTCCGGCAGCCGCGGGACCGTCTCCTCCAGCGGCGTTCCGATCTTCAAGGCCGCGTAGGCGGTCGGCGTCAGCACCGCGTGCGTCTTCGTGTACGCGTACCAGGCGAACGCCCCTCCGATCAGGACCGCCCCCACCGCTGCCGCCGCCCCGAACGCCACCCCGACCCGGCGGTGTGCCAGGCGCCTCGCCGATGTGAAGAGGGCGCCCGGTGTTGCGGTGTCGGGGGTGGGTGTCTTCCTGGTCGGGATGTCGGCGCTGACGCGGTAGCCCTCCTCGTGCGGGCCCGCCTCGAATGAGCCGCCCAGTGCCGTGACGCCGGCCCGCAGGCCGATGAGGCCCGTACCGCTGCCCGCCGGGCCCGGGCGGTGCCGGGGGCGGCCGTTCGTGATTTCCACCGTCGTCCCGGTTTCGTTCTGCGTGTGTTCGACGGTGACAGGGGCTCCGGGAGCGTGTTTCGCCGCGTTCGTCAGTGCTTCCTGGATCACTCGGTAAGTGGTGCGGGTCGTGGCGTTCGTGGTGCGGGTCGTGGCGTTCGTGGTGCGGCTGGTGGCGTTGGTGTCTGTTCGGTGCAGTGTTACCGGGAGGCCTGAGTCCGCCGCTCTTTCGATCAGGGCCGCGATGCTTTCGCCCGGTGGCGCCAGAGGGGCCGGCTCGTCGTCCTCGCGCAGCAGGCCGACTATGCCGTGCAGGCGGTCCGTCGCGTCCGACGCCGCCGCGCGCAGTTCGGCCACCGCCGTGCGGTGCGCCTCGGCCATGCCCGGTGCTACCTGGAGCGCGCCCGCGCGCAATGCGATGAGGCTCAGTTCGTGGCCCAGTGAGTCGTGCATGTCCTGGGCGATCCTGGCCCGCTCCCGCAGCCTCGCGCGGTCGGCGATGATCCGGTGCTCGCGTTCCAGCTGCTCCGCCCGTGCCCAGCCCGCCGCGGTCAGCTCCCGGCTCTGGCGCCAGTAGCGGCCGATCAGCCAGGGGAAGACCGCGCCGAACAGCAGCGTGCCCATGAGGACCAGCCACTCGGCGGCCGGGTCGACCTGGCGTACCGCGATCTTGGCCGTGCCCGCCGCCGCCACCGCCGCGAACGAGAGCAGCCCGACACCCGTCGCCGTGCCCCGCAGGCCCAGCAGGAAGGCGAAGACCACCGGCGCGCAGCCGTACGAGAGCGTGAAGAGGGAGGGGGACGTCGCGATGCCCGGTGCGGCCGCGAGCAGGAACGCCGTCGCGGGCCAGGTGCGGTGCAGGGCTGTTGCGGCGGCCAGCACCGCGAGACCGGTGAGCTGCGCCCACAGCGGGCTTCGCTCCAGGCCGAGGCGCTCTGCGGCGGCGACGGGGACGGCCAGGGCGGCCCAGAACAAGGGGCCTGTGCTGCGGGCTGGAGGTCTCACGTCTTCCGAAGGTACAAGCGCCGGCCGGGTCGCCGCCCCTGCCGATCGTCAGGGTGGGCGTCAAGCGAGCGAGGCCGAGCCAACCCGTTTGCGTCACAACGTGGCCGCGCCGTTCCCGTTCCCCATGGCAGGATCGTCCTGCCATGACTGCGCCCACGAGCACCAGCACCGAGTCCCTGCACGCCCCCGTCATCGACTGGTTCGCGGAGAACGCCCGCGACCTGCCATGGCGCCGCCCCGACGCCGGTCCCTGGGGCGTGATGGTCAGCGAGTTCATGCTCCAGCAGACGCCGGTGAGCCGCGTCCTTCCCGTGTACGAGCAGTGGCTCGCTCGGTGGCCGCGCCCCGCCGATCTGGCCAAGGAGGCGCCCGGCGAGGCCGTGCGCGCCTGGGGCAGGCTCGGCTATCCCCGCCGCGCGCTGCGGCTGCACGGCGCCGCCGTCGCCATAACGGAGCGGCACAGCGGCGACGTACCGGCCGCTCACTCCCAGCTGCTCGCGCTGCCCGGCATCGGCGAGTACACGGCCGCCGCCGTGGCCTCCTTCGCGTACGGGCAGCGGCACGCCGTCCTCGACACGAACGTGCGGCGCGTGTTCGCGCGGGCCGTGAGCGGTGTGCAGTACCCGCCGACCGCCACGACCGCGGCCGAACGCAAGCTCGCCCGCGCCCTGTTGCCCGAGCAGGAGTCGACGGCCTCGCGCTGGGCCGCTGCCTCCATGGAGCTCGGCGCCCTCATCTGTACGGCGAAGAACGAGAGTTGCCACCGCTGCCCCATCGCCGCCCAGTGCGCGTGGCGGCTCGCCGGCAAGCCCGAGCACGTCGGTCCGCCGCGCCGCGGGCAGACGTACGCGGGCACGGACCGGCAGGTGCGCGGGAAGCTGCTCGCCGTGCTGCGGGAGGCCGTCTCGCCCGTTCCCCAGGCGGCGTTGGACCGCGTGTGGGACGAGCCGGTGCAGCGGGCGCGCGCCCTGGACGGGCTCGTCGCGGACGGGCTCGTGGAGCCGATGCCGGACGGCTTCTACCGGCTGCCGCTGAGCTGACGGGCATACGGGTTTACCCACGTCTTACGTCTGTTACACAACCGACGGACAGCCGTGCGCCCGCCGCAGGCTGAAGCGGACAACCCCGTGACAACGCCTCCGTAGCTTCTTCCCTGTACCGATCACCCACAGGTGACGGACAGGGAAAGCGCGAACGGTTCGCGAACGGGAGGCGGTTGGCATGGCGCACGGCGAGGTGCTCGAGTTCGAGGAGTACGTCCGCACTCGGCAGGACGCCCTGCTGCGCAGCGCCCGGCGCCTGGTGCCGGACCCCGTCGACGCCCAGGACCTGCTCCAGACGGCGCTGGTGCGGACGTTCGGCCGCTGGGACGGCATAGCCGACAAGCGTCTCGCCGACGCCTATCTGCGCCGCGTCATGATCAATACGCGTACGGAGTGGTGGCGCGCCCGCAAGCTCGAAGAGGTGCCCACCGAGCAGCTGCCCGACGCGAGCATCGACGACTCGACCGAGCAGCACGCCGACCGCGCGCTCCTCATGGACATCATGAAGGTGCTGGCTCCCAAGCAGCGCAGCGTCGTGGTGCTGCGACACTGGGAGCAGATGTCCACAGAGGAGACGGCCGCCGCCCTCGGCATGTCGGCCGGAACCGTGAAGAGCACGCTGCACCGGGCGCTGGCCCGGCTCCGTGAGGAGCTGGAGAGCCGGGACCGCCACGAGTCCGGCCACCGCGTGCTCGAACGGGAGGAGACGGAGCGTTGCGCGGCCTAGGCATACGTGCCGGTCGGGTCCTGAAGGCGGGGAGTACGGCGGTGGCCGCGCTCGCCGCCACCGGCCTTTTCCTCGGCGCCCTCACGGCCTGCTCGGCCGGCGGCACCGGCGCCCGCGACGAAGGGCCCGCCCGCTCCGACCCGGGGCCCTCGGCCGCCCCGAAAGCCGTGTCGTCCTCCCCGGCCTCCCCTGCGCCCAAGACGGTGAACGCGGTCCGGCTCGTCAAGGACGACCCGGCGGTGAGCACGGAGGTCAAGCGCGACCTCAAGCCCTGCGTGGGGCACGAGTACCCGGTTGACGTGTCCTACGGGAACCTGACGGGGAACACGTCGAGCGACGTCGTGGTCAATGTCATGACCTGCGGAGACGCCGTCAGCATCGGCAGCTACGTGTACCGCGACACCGGCGGGAAGTACGAGAACGTCTTCAAGGCCGAGGAGCCTCCGGTGTACGCGGAGATAGACCGGGGCGACCTCGTCGTCACCAAGCAGGTGTACGAGAAGGGCGACTCCGTGGCGTATCCCTCGGGTGAGGACGTCCTGACGTACCGCTGGACCACCGGCCGGTTCGTCGAGCAGGCCAGGACGCACAACGACTACAGCAACGCGGTGAACGGGGACACGCCCGAGCCGTCCGACAACTGAGCGGCGGGCCGGGCAGCCCCGACCATGCAGATGACGGACCAGACCACTTTTCGGACGACGTATCAGGAGCAGCGGATTCGGATGGCAGAGCACACCCACGTCCTCTTCGTCGAGGACGACGACGTCATCCGCGAGGCCACCCAGCTCGCCCTCGAGCGGGACGGCTTCGTGGTCACGGCCATGCCGGACGGCCTCGCGGGCCTGGAGGCGTTCCGCGCGAACCGGCCCGACATCGCGCTGCTCGACGTGATGGTGCCGGGCCTGGACGGCGTGAGCCTGTGCCGCCGCATCCGTGACGAGTCCACCGTCCCCGTGATCATGCTGTCGGCGCGGGCCGACTCGATCGACGTGGTGCTCGGCCTGGAGGCCGGCGCGGACGACTACGTGACCAAGCCGTTCGACGGGGCCGTCCTCGTGGCGCGGATCCGGGCCGTCCTGCGGCGCTTCGGGCACGCGAGCGGGTCGGCGTCCGGCGCGGCGCCGGCCGTCCCTGACGACTCCGGCGCGACCGGCAGTGTCCTGCACTTCGGTGATCTGGAGATCGACACCGAGGGCATGGAGGTCCGCAAGGACGGGGCCACGGTCGCGCTGACACCGACCGAGATGCGGCTGCTCCTGGAGTTCTCGTCCGCGCCCGGCACGGTCCTCTCCCGCGACAAGCTCCTCGAACGCGTGTGGGACTACGGCTGGGGCGGGGACACCCGCGTCGTCGACGTCCATGTGCAGCGGCTGCGCACGAAGATCGGCCAGGACCGGATCGAAACGGTCCGCGGCTTCGGCTACAAGCTCAAGGCCTGACGGGCCGTGCTGGGGCGGGGTGTCGTGCCGGGGCGGGGTGTCGTGTCAGGACCGGGTGGCTTGTCCGGGCCGGTTGTCCGGACGACCGTTTGCCCGGTCGGTACGTGTGCCGGCCGGGTCATTCACTGTCCGACGAGGAACGGGATCGGGATATGAGGGGGGCCGCCGCGACCGTGCGCGCCCGGCTCGGGCAGCCACTGCGGCTGCCGCTGAGACGGCTGCGCCCGGTGCTGCACACCGGGGTCCGCTGGAAGATCAGCGTCGCCATCGCCCTGGTGGGGGCGCTCGTCGCCGTCGCCCTGAGCCTGGTCGTGCACAACGCGGCGCGCGTCTCGATGCTCGACAACGCGCGCGACGTGCAGGACGAACGCATCCAGTTCGTGGCGCGCCAGTACGAGGCCACCGGGCGCGGCCTCCCCGTCGGCTTCAAGGTCGACGACCCGGGCATACCCCGTGACCTGCGCAAGAAGGCGATGGCCGGGCGGCGCGCCACTTTCGTCTCCGAACAGGCCGGCGGCGTACCCGACATCTGGGCCGCGGTCCCGCTCGGCGACGGGCGCCTGCTGTCCGTGCACACCCGCTTCACCGACCGCAGCGCCACCGTCATGAAGGACCTCGACCAGGCCCTGATCATCGGCTCGATCTCGGTGGTCTTCGGCGGGTGCGCCCTCGGCGTGCTCATCGGCGGCCAGGTGTCACGGCGCCTGCGCAAGGCGGCTTCCGCGGCCAGGGAGGTCGCGCAGGGGCGGACCGACGTACGGGTCGGGGACGCCATCGGCGGCGTCGTACGCGACGAGACCGACGATCTCGCACAGGCCGTCGACGCGATGGCCGACGCCCTGAAGCAGCGCCTCGAGGCCGAGCGCCGGGTCACCGCGGACATCGCGCACGAGCTGCGTACGCCGGTGACCGGACTGCTCACCGCGGCCGAGCTGCTGCCGCCCGGACGCCCGAGCGAGCTGGTCAAGGACCGGGCCCAGGCGATGCGCACCCTCGTCGAGGACGTGCTCGAAGTGGCGCGTCTGGACAGTGCGGCCGAGCGCGCCGAGCTCCAGGACCTGCTGCTGGGCGAGTTCGTGACGCGGCGGGTCGGCGCGCGCCACGCGGACGTACGGGTGAGCGTGGTGCACGAGTCGGAGGTCACCACCGACCCGCGCCGCCTCGAACGCATCCTCTTCAACCTCCTCGCCAACGCCGCGAAGCACGGCAAGCCGCCGGTCGAGGTCAGCGTCGAGGGCCGGGTGGTGCGCGTGCGCGATCACGGACCCGGGTTCCCGGAGGAGCTGCTCGACGAGGGGCCGAGCCGCTTCCGTACGGGCGCGGCGGACCGCGCGGGCCATGGGCACGGTCTCGGTCTGACGATCGCCGCGGGTCAGGCGCGCGTGCTCGGAGCCCGCCTTACGTTCCGCAACGTGCGCCCGCCGGGCGCTCCTTCAAAGACTCCGTCCGAGGGCGCGGTCGCGGTGCTGTGGCTGCCGGAGCACGCGCCGACGAACACGGGAAGCTTCCCGATGCTGCGCCTGCCGGACTGAGGGCGGCTCCGAACGAGAGGCCCTAGCTGGTGGCCCACTCCTTGTCGAGGTCGAGCCCCTCGTTCCGCTGCGTGAACGAGAACCAGTTCCCGGAGTCGTCGCGGAAGATCGCCTCGGTCCCGTACGGGCGCTCCTGCGGCTCCTGGAGGAACTGCACCCCGCGCTCCTTGAGCCGCTCGTAGTCCCCGTGGATGTCGTCCGTGACCAGGACGCCGGCCCCGAGAATGCCCTTGGAGACCAGCTTCTTCACCGCCTCGGCCGACTCGGGGTCCATCGCGGGCACCCCGGGCACCATCAGCGTCAGCTCGACGTCCGGCTGGTCCTTGGCGCCCACGGTCAGCCAGCGCATACCGCCCTCGCCCATGGTCATGTCCGTACGCACCTGGAGCCCCAGCTTCTCGGTGTAGAACTCCTTGGCCCTGTCCTGGTCGAGAACCCAGACGGTGGAAATGGCGAGTCCCTTGATCATGATGCGCTCCGCTGTGGTCGGGACACGTGCCGGGGAATCCGGCCGTGCCCTGTCACCGTAGGCAGTCACCCCCCGCTCCCGCTTCTCCAGAATTGCGCTCCTCGGCTGCCCCCTGACCCGCACTCCCGGACGGCCCCCTGCCGGGGAAGCCGCCGGCCCACAACATCGCGTAGCACCCGGGAATGAGCGCCGCCCCGCGCCCCACGTGTTTCGCCCGGTACTCGCTCGGTGTCAGGCCCGTCTGTCTCTTGAACCGGGACGAGAACGTGCCCAGGCTGCTGAACCCCACGAGGCCGCAGATCTCCGTGACCGACAGGTCCGCCGATCTCAGCATCTCCTCGGCCCGCTCGATCCGACGGCGCGTCAGATACTGCCCCGGCGTCTCCCCGTACGCCTCCTTGAAGCACCGGACGAAGTGGTAACGCGAATAACCGGCATGGGCCGCCACCGCGTCCAGATCGAGCTCCGCCTCGGCCCAGTCGCGGTCCATCGCGTCCTTCGCGAGCCGCAGCTGCCGCAATTTCTCCACGCCACCGATGCTGGCACGCCCCACTGACAACGCGGCCGCCCCGGCTGACGACGGCCCCGGCACGGCGAAGGCCCCCGGTGCACGTCAGCGCACCGGGGGCCTTCAGAAAGCCGAGGAGGATCGGGACGACCCGCTCAGACGGTCTCGGAGACCGTCCTGCCGTCCGCCGCGGCGTCCCCTGCCGCGACCCCCTCGACCGGCTTCGCGTCGGCCGTGGCCGTACCGTTCGCAGCCGCGTCGGCCGTAGCCGTACCGGCCTTGGCCATGTCGACCGGCTGCGCGTCCGCCGGACCCGCGACCTCGGGAGAGCTCGACGCCTCCTTGGCGGGGCCCGCGCCCCGCAGCGGCACCTCCTTCACGAAGACCGCCGCGATCAGCGCCACCACCGCGATGACCGAGCCGAGCAGGAACGCCGAGTGCGTACCGGCCGATACCGCGTGCAGGTAGGCGTCGCGCACCACGTCCGGCAGCTTGGCCAGGCCTTCGGCCGTCAGCTGCGTGGAATGCTCCGCGACCTTGCCGCCCATCGCCCCGGCCCGCTCGGCCATCACGTCCTGGACGCGGTTGTTGAAGATCGCGCCCATGATCGCGACGCCGAAGGAGGAGCCGAGCGTACGGAACAGGGTCGTGGAGGACGAGGCGACGCCCATGTCCTTCATGTCGACGCTGTTCTGCGCGACCAGCATCGTGATCTGCATCAGGCAGCCCATACCCGCGCCGAGCACGGCCATGAACAGGCCGGACGTGAGCCGTGTGGTCTCCGTGTCCATCTGCGCGAGCAGGAACAGTCCGGCCACCATCAGGACGCTGCCGACCAGCGGGAACACCTTGTACCGGCCGGTGTTGGTGGTGACCCGGCCCGCGATGAGCGAGACGACCATCATCGAGAGCAGCATCGGCAGGAGCAGCAGACCGGAGTTGGTCGCGTTCGCGCCCTGCACGGTCTGCTGGTAGAGCGGCAGGAAGAGCACGGCGCCGAACATCACGAAGCCGGTGACGAAGCCGATGAGGGACATGACCGTGAAGTTGCGGCTGCGGAAGATGTGCAACGGCATGATCGGCTCGGCCGCCTTCGTCTGCACGAAGAGGAAGCCGACGAGCGCGGCGACACCGATCGCGGCGAGCTCCATGATCACGGCGGAACCCCAGGCGTACTGCGAGCCGCCCCAGGTCGTCACGAGCACGATCGACGTGATGCCGACGGTGAGCAGCGCGGCGCCAAGGTAGTCGATCTTCCCCTTGGAGCGCTTCTTCGGCAGGTGCAGGACCGCGCTGACCATGGCGAGGGCGACAATGCCGAGCGGCAGGTTTATGTAGAAGGACCAGCGCCAGCCCCAGTTGTCGGTGATGGCGCCGCCGACGAGCGGTCCGCCGATCATGGCGAGCGCCATGACGCCGGCCATCATGCCCTGGTACTTGCCGCGCTCCCGCGGCGGAATCAGGTCACCGATGATGGCCATGACGCCGACCATCAGACCACCGGCGCCGAGACCCTGGATCGCGCGGAACGCGATGAGCTGGTTCATGTCCTGGGCCATGCCGCTGAGCCCGGAGCCGATCAGGAAGATCACGATCGAGGTCAGGAAGGCGCCCTTCCTGCCGTACATGTCGCCGACCTTGCCCCAGATGGGGGTCGAGGCGGCGGTCGCGAGCGTGTACGCGGTCACGACCCACGAGAGATGTTCGAGGCCGCCCAGGTCGCCGACGATCGTGGGCATCGCGGTGCCCACGATCATGTTGTCGAGCATCGCGAGCAGCATCGCGATCATCAACGCCATCAGGACTACGCGCACACTGCGCGGCTGCCGCTCCTTGGTGGCCGCCGCGCCGCCCCCGCCGGTGTCCACCGCCACTGTTCCGGTCTCCGCCATGATCCCCACTCCCCAGTTGCTCACTCGCCGCTACTTACTTGCCGCCCGGCAAGTTGACTACACTGAGGGAAGATAGAGCGCTAACTAGCCGGGCGTCAAGTAAGTTTTCGCCCAAGGCCCGCCACCAGCACGAAGGAGCAGCCACAGATGGGCAGCAGCAAGCAGCGCCGCGGGAACACGCGGCAGCGCATCCAGGACGTGGCGCTGGAACTGTTCGCCGAGCGGGGCTACGAGAAGACCTCGCTGCGCGAGATCGCCGAGCACCTCGACGTCACCAAGGCGGCGCTCTACTACCACTTCAAGACCAAGGAAGACATCGTCGTCAGCCTCTTCGAGGACCTGACGCGGCCCATCGACGAGCTGATCGAGTGGGGCCGGGAGCAGCCCAACACCCTGGAGACCAAGCAGGAGCTCATGGACCGCTACAGCCTGGCGCTGCACGGGGCGGGGCCGCTGTTCCGCTTCATGCAGGAGAACCAGGCGACCATGCGCGAGCTGAGCATCGGCGAGCTCTTCAAGGACCGCATGAAGGCGCTCCTCGACCAGCTCCTGCCGGAGGACGCCACCCTGACCGAGCGGGTCCGCTGCTTCAGCGCGATCTTCTCGATGCACGCGGGCCTGTTCGTCCTCAAGGACGTCGAAGGCGACCCCGAGGAGAAGCGCAAGGCCATCCTCGAGGTCGCCACCGATCTCGTCACCCAGGCACAGCGGGACGCCTGAGTTCTGTCATGCGGTTGTGCTTCCTGTGCGGGTGAGCTCATCCACGCGGATGGGCTCGCTCACGCAGCAGGTCAGACGGCGACGCCCATCGACTTCAGGAAGTTGACCGGGTTGACCGCGGAACCGTAGTTCGGGGTCGTGCGGATCTCGAAGTGCAGGTGCGGGCCGCTGGAGTTACCGGTGTTACCGGAGAGCGCGATGTGCTGACCGGTGGAGACCGTCTGGCCGATGCGCACGTCGATGCGGGACAGGTGCGCGTACTGCGAGTACGTGCCGTTGCCGTGCTTGATCACGACGGCGTTGCCGTACGCCGGGCCGTCGCCGCCGCCGTAGGGGCCGGCCTTGACGACGGTGCCGCTGTGGGCGGCCATGACGTTCGTGCCGATCGGCACGGCGAAGTCCTGGCCGGAGTGCTTGTGCGACCACATGTTGCCGCCGAGGCCGAAGCCCGCGGACAGCTTGTAGCTCTTGACCGGGTCTATCCAGCTGACGGCCTTCTTCGCCGCGGCCTTCTTGACCTGCGCGGCGTGCACCTTGGCCTGCTCGGCGGCCTTGGCCTGGGCCTTGGCCTGCGCCTGGACCGAAGCGGCAGCCACGCTGGGCAGCGCGACGGTTCCCTGAGTGCTTTCGGCGGCGACCGCGGCCCCTGCACCCAGCAGCGCCGTGGCTCCCATGGCGGCGGTGACGACGGCCGCCCGAGTACGGAGCAGGGACGAGCCGGAAGAAAGAGTCATGGTGCGCTTCGACATTCGGGGATTACCTCCGCGTTGATGACAGGAGCAGACCGGCACTCGTTGGTGACGTGCCGGGCTGGCTGTTCATTGGTAACCCGGGACCCCATCTCGACTCAAAGGCCCCATCTACTACCCAAAGCCGTACCAAAAGGTCGGGACTTCGACCTCTTGACAGCCCCCGAAGACCCCCTGCGATCTGTCGGTTTTATGCCTCGATTCCAGGTTTAGGGGCACTTCACGCCCTTGCGCCCCGGGGCCCCACCGGCCGCACGCCCTACCGATCCAAGAAACGGACATTTCGGTAGAACCTGTCGATGCCGCAATAACCCCCCATCCTTGCAACGCATCCACTATTGCGGCTAGTACCGGACAAAACGCCTGTGCGCCATGTCACCGGGAGGCAAGATCCAGAGCCCCGCGAATGTGACGCGGGCTACGCTGAAGCGCCTGGTTTCACGGCCTTTCGGGGGGAAGCGCAGATGGATCCCGCAGTCCTCGGCACCCGCCTGGCGTCGAGCGTGCTCTCGCCTCTGGTGAAGCAGCTCCTCACCCGTGACGGCCCCGGCGCGGGCCTGGTGGACAAGCCCGTACGCCTCTCGGGCCTCGTCACCTTCCGCGGCGAGAAGCGGGCCCTCGGGGAGAAGGAGGTCGGGCACCTCGCCGCCCGTCTGGTGCGGGAGGCCGTGCAGTCCCCGGGCGAGCCGCCGTTCCCCGCGGACGAGCAGGAGGCGGTCACGGCCGCCCTCGCCCGCAGGCTCCTCGCCCTCGGCGACCTGGACATGGACGACGTCCAGGCGGTCCGCCTCGGCCACCGGCAGCTGGCCCGCACCCTGCGCGAGGCGGCCCCCTCGCCCGGCCTCACCACCGACGCCGCCTACTTCCTCGACTCGGTCACCGAGTGGGCCTGCCTGCACATCCTGCACTTCTTCACCCAGCGCTCCACGTTCGTGGCCCGCACCCTGGTCGAGCAGAGCCGCGCCCAGTCCGAGCTGATCGCCAAGGTGGACGCGCTGATCACGCGCACCCCACCGCGCGACGGGCAGGACACCGCCTTCGAGGCTCGCTACCGCGCCCACCTCGCGGAGCGCCACAACCGCGTCACCATCTTCGGCCTCGACCTGCGCGACTCCCCCGACGCCTGGCCCCTCGACGTCGCCTACCTGAGCCTCGAAGCCACCCGCGAGACCGGCCCCGAGGACGCGCACGGCGGGCCCCAGGGAGCGACGACGGTCCAGGTCAGGGCCGAGGACGCGTTCGACGGCCACGACCGGGTCCTGCTGCGCGGCGAGGCGGGCTCCGGCAAGACGACCCTCATCCAATGGCTGGCGATCACCACCACGGGCCGTATCCCCTACGTGCTGCCGCTGCGCACCCTGATCCGCGCCGCGGGGCTCCCCTCTCCCGCCGCCTTCCTCGCCTCCGCCGACTGCCCGCACACCCCGCCGGACGGCTGGGCCGAGCGCGTCCTGACGGCGGGGCGCGGCCTCGTGCTGGTCGACGGCCTGGACGAGGTCCCCTCGGCCGACCGGCCCCGCGTGCGCGACTGGCTGCTCGGCCTCGTCCGCGCCTTCCCAGGCAACCGCTGGCTGCTCACCGCCCGCCCCACCGCCGTGCGCTCCGACTGGCTGGCCGGGGGCGCGTTCGCCGAGCTGTCCCTCGCCCCCATGGGCCGCCAGGCGGTCGGCGCGTTCGTACGGCGCTGGCACGCGGCCGCCGGCGCGGCCGAGCACGAGGAACAGCTCCTGGACGCCCTGCGCGCCAAGCCGGACCTGTCGCTCCTGGCGACCAACCCCCTCATGTGCGGGATGATCTGCGCCCTCCACCGCGCGCGCCGCGGCTATCTCCCGCCGCGCCGCAAGGCCCTGTATGACGCCGCACTCCAGATGATCCTCACCGACCGCGACCGCCAGCGCGGCATGGGCGGCCTCGACGGCATCGAACTCGACACCGAGGACCAGACCGAACTCCTCCAGCGCCTCGCCTACGCCCTGGTGCTCGCGGGCCGCACCGAGATGGACGAGGCCACCGCGCTCACCCTCCTCGAACGCGCCCTGCCCTCCGTCCCTGACGCCGCGCGCCAGGGCGACGCCCCCACGATCCTGCGCCATCTCCTGCTGCGCAGCGGCGTCCTTCGCAGCCCCGCCCCGCAGGTGGTCGACTTCGCGCACCGGACCTTCCTCGACCACCTGGGCGCGCGGTACGCGGTCGAGGAGGGCCACCTCGACGTCCTGCTCGGCCACGCAAGCGACACGCAGTGGGAGGACGTCGTACGGATGGCCGTGGCCCACGCCCGTACCCGCGAGCGGACGACGCTACTACGGGGCCTGCTGGCCGTGGACAGCCCGCGCGTGACCCTCCTCGCGCTGGCGAGCCTTCAGGACGCCTCGGCGGTCGAACAGGAGGTCCTCGAAGAGGTACGGGAACGGGCCGCCGCCCTCATCCCGCCCCGGACACCCCAGGAGGCCGAAGAGCTCGCGCAGGCGGGCCTGTTCGTCCTCGAACTCCTCCCCGGCCCAAAGGGCCTGACGGACGATGAGGCCCACGCGGTGGTGACCACGGCCTCCCGCCTGGGCCACGAGGGCTCCCTGCCGGTCCTGAAGCGCTTCCGTGCCCACACATCACTCGACGTACGACGCCAACTCGTCGGCACCTGGCGGAGGTTCGACGCCCAGGAGTACGCGAACGAGGTGCTCGCGCATGTGGGGCGGGAGGGGCTCGACCTGACCGTCACGAGCGAGGAGCAGGTACGGGCGATGTGGACGATGCCGCCGTGGCTGCGGGTCGACCTCAGCGGGGAGTATCCGCTCGACGCGTTCATGGGAGCGCTGGACCCCGACGCCGCCCAGCACTTGACCCTCCGCAGCAACCCCCACATACAGGACATGCGGGCCCTGCACGCGCTGCCCTCGCTCACCTTCCTGTCCCTGATGTACTGCCCAGAGGTCCGCGACCTGGCGCCCCTCGCCGAGATGCGGCTACGGCATCTGTCGGTGATCGACCTGCCCGCGCTGCCGGCCCTCACCGGCCTGTCCCGGGTGACCAGCCTTTCCTCGCTCAGCGTCGTCCAGCCGGTCCCCGGCGACTCGCTCGCCGCGTTCCTGCCGGTCGGGGCGCCGCTCGACCAGCTCATCCTCGGCCGAGGCGCCACGGAGACCACCGGACTCAACGGCCTGGCCGCGTTCCCCGAGCTGACCTGGCTGAACCTGTCCAGCGATGCGGCCGCGCTCGGCCCACGCGACTGGGAACAGCTCGCCCGGCACCCCGCGCTCACCCGCCTCTCCCTCGGTGGCCGGCTCCTGCCACCGCACGGCCCGGCCACCGAGCTGACGGGCGTCCGCGTCCTCTCCCTCCACCTGGAGGCGGGAACCGAGAAGCACGTCTCCCGATTCGCCCCCGCCGTCCCGTACGCGGACGACGTGCGCCTCTTCTTCGCCGAGGACGCCGCACCGGCCGCCGACGAGGTGTACGCCGGCCTCTTCCCGCAAGCCGAGGTCACCGTCCACCGCTGGGGTCGCTGAATCACGGGAGCACGGCAAAGGGGCTGCCCGAGGACCGAAGTCCTGGGGCAGCCCCTTCGTCTCAGCGCATCCCCGAAGGGTTACGCCTCCTTGCTCAGATTCGGCCCGGCTCCGCCGGCCGCCTGCTCGATCGGCGGGACGTCCGGCAGCGCAGACTTCTCCTCGCCGCGGAAGGTGAACGTCTTGGCGTCACCCTCGCCCTCCGTGTCGACGACCACGATGTGGCCCGGACGCAGCTCACCGAAGAGGATCTTCTCGGAGAGCGAGTCCTCGATCTCGCGCTGGATCGTGCGTCGCAGCGGACGCGCGCCGAGCACGGGGTCGTAACCCTTCTTGGCCAGCAGGTCCTTCGCGGACTGGCTGAGCTCGATGCCCATGTCCCGGTCCTTGAGGCGCTCGTCGACCTTGCCGATCATCAGGTCGACGATCTGCAGGATGTCGTCCTGGGTCAGCTGCGGGAAGACGACGACGTCGTCCACGCGGTTGAGGAACTCGGGACGGAAGTGCTGCTTGAGCTCGTCCGAGACCTTGTTCTTCATCCGCTCGTAGTTGGACTTCGTGTCACCCGTGGCCGCGAAGCCCAGGTTGAAGCCCTTCGAGATGTCCCGCGTGCCGAGGTTGGTCGTCATGATGATGACCGTGTTCTTGAAGTCCACGACCCGGCCCTGGGAGTCGGTCAGGCGACCGTCCTCCAGGATCTGCAGCAACGAGTTGAAGATGTCCGGGTGGGCCTTCTCGACCTCGTCGAAGAGAACCACCGAGAACGGCTTGCGCCGCACCTTCTCCGTCAGCTGGCCGCCCTCTTCGTAGCCCACATAACCGGGGGGCGAACCGAAGAGACGCGAGACCGTGTGCTTCTCGCTGAACTCCGACATGTCGAGGGAGATCAGCGCGTCCTCGTCACCGAAGAGGAACTCGGCGAGCGCCTTGGACAGCTCGGTCTTACCGACACCGGACGGGCCCGCGAAGATGAACGAGCCACCGGGGCGCTTCGGGTCCTTCAGACCGGCACGCGTACGGCGGATCGCCTTCGAGAGCGCCTTGACGGCGTCCTTCTGACCGATGACGCGCTTGTGGAGCTCGTCCTCCATGCGCAGCAGACGCGAGGACTCCTCCTCGGTCAGCTTGAAGACGGGAATGCCGGTCGCGGTCGCGAGGACCTCGGCGATCAGCTCGCCGTCGACCTCGGCGACGACGTCCATGTCGCCGGCCTTCCACTCCTTCTCGCGCTTGGCCTTCGCCGCCAGCAGCTGCTTCTCCTTGTCGCGGAGCGAAGCTGCCTTCTCGAAGTCCTGGGAGTCGATGGCCGACTCCTTGTCACGGCGCACGCCCGCGATCTTCTCGTCGAACTCGCGGAGGTCCGGCGGCGCGGTCATCCGGCGGATGCGCATCCGGGAACCGGCCTCGTCGATCAGGTCGATCGCCTTGTCCGGCAGGAAGCGGTCCGAGATGTACCGGTCGGCCAGCGTCGCAGCCTGCACGAGGGCCTCGTCCGTGATGGAGACGCGGTGGTGTGCCTCGTAGCGGTCGCGCAGACCCTTGAGGATCTCGATCGTGTGCGGCAGCGACGGCTCCGCGACCTGGATCGGCTGGAAGCGGCGCTCGAGGGCGGCGTCCTTCTCCAGGTGCTTGCGGTACTCGTCGAGCGTGGTCGCACCGATGGTCTGGAGCTCACCACGGGCCAGCATCGGCTTCAGGATCGAGGCGGCGTCGATGGCGCCCTCGGCGGCACCCGCACCGACCAGCGTGTGCAGCTCGTCGATGAACAGGATGATGTCGCCGCGGGTGCGGATCTCCTTGAGGACCTTCTTCAGGCGTTCCTCGAAGTCACCGCGGTAGCGGGAACCGGCGACCAGCGCGCCCAGGTCGAGGGTGTAGAGGTGCTTGTCCTTGAGGGTCTCGGGCACCTCGCCCTTGACGATGGCCTGCGCGAGGCCCTCGACGACGGCGGTCTTGCCGACGCCGGGCTCGCCGATGAGGACCGGGTTGTTCTTCGTGCGGCGGGACAGCACCTGCATGACCCGCTCGATCTCCTTCTCGCGCCCGATGACCGGGTCGAGCTTGGATTCGCGGGCGGCCTGCGTGAGGTTCCGGCCGAACTGGTCGAGGACCAGGGACGTGGAGGGCGTGCCCTCGGCAGGACCGCCACTGGCGCCGGCGGTCTCCTTGCCCTGGTAGCCGGAGAGCAGCTGGATGACCTGCTGCCGCACCCGATTGAGATCGGCGCCCAGCTTGACCAGGACCTGGGCGGCGACGCCCTCGCCCTCACGGATCAGGCCGAGCAGGATGTGCTCCGTGCCGATGTAGTTGTGACCCAGCTGAAGCGCCTCGCGGAGCGACAGCTCCAGGACCTTCTTGGCACGGGGGGTGAAGGGGATGTGCCCGGACGGGGCCTGCTGGCCCTGGCCGATGATCTCCTCCACCTGCTGGCGGACCGCCTCGAGCGAAATCCCGAGGCTCTCCAGGGCCTTAGCGGCGACACCCTCACCCTCATGGATCAGGCCCAGGAGGATGTGCTCGGTGCCGATGTAGTTGTGGTTGAGCATCCGGGCTTCTTCCTGAGCCAGGACGACAACCCGCCGCGCGCGGTCGGTGAACCTCTCGAACATCGTTAATCGCTCCTCAGAGCGGTCAGGCAGTAAGGGGACGCTCCCCTCCCTGTCCTTCCGCAGCTTAGTCCCGCAAGCGGGGACCGCTCATTCCAACTGCCGACACCCGGACCCCATCTCGGAGGTTCTCCTGACCCGAACGCCGACACCTGCTCCAACACCGATGGTGCGAGACGATGTTCCCGCAGGCCAGGCAGTTACCCCCACCATCAGTACGCCGATGGCGAACGCAAGAGGGCCAGAACCCACGTGTCGCCCCTCCTCACTAGGGATGTCTTACCCGCCAGGAGTGACAGTCCATGCGGCGCGCCCCGGTTCCCTCCGCTACGGGCGAACACCCTTGCGCCGCCCAACAGCTCCGCACGCCCCCATTTGAGAAACTCTGCGCACTCATCCGACAACGCTGCGTAACCCGCGAGGGTTCCCGGCGGTTGCTCCGGACATGGTCTCCATCGTGCCCATCGTGCCCCTGCCCCGTCGGCCGCTCGACGCGGGCGACCCGGTGCGGGAGTGGTACGAGAACGCGCTCGGCTGGGCCACCGCACCGGGCCCTGAGCGCCTTCAGCTGCTGACGGGGCTGCGCTTCGACGTACTGGAGCTGCCCGCGGAGGCGGGACGTGCAGTGCTGCGGCGGCTGGACCCCGGATGTCCGGTGGCCCTGCAGGGGGAGACGATGCGCCTGCTGGTGGCCGCGGGCAGCGCGGAGGAGCTGCCCGGGCTGCTCGACTGGCTGGAGTGGGGGGCGCTGCCCCTCGATCTCACCGTGGTCGGTGCGGGCGGGCGGATCGACGCGCCCGCGCCCCCGGGAGTGCCGGACCCGCAGGAGGCCGCTGTCTGGGTGCGGCCCCCCGAGGCCGGACGCGACGTCGAGCCGACACTTCCGGCTCTGACGGCGCTGTCGGCCGTAGGGGGCGGTGGGGGCGCCCCCGGTCTCGTACGGCTGGTGGAAACGGCGGCGACTCAGTGCCACCGGATCCGGCTGCGACGTGCCTGCGCTCAGCCGTTGGCCTTCTCGTAGGCCTCACGGATGGACGCGGGGACACGGCCGCGGTCGTTGACCTCGTAACCGTTCTCCTTGGCCCAGGCACGGATCTGCGCCGTGTCCTGGCTGCCGCCGGCCACCGCGGCGCGCGCCTTGCCACGTCCGCCGGCGGAACGGCCTCCGGTGCGACGGCCACCCTTGAGATACGGCTCAAGAAGTCCGCGGAGCTTGTCCGCGTTGGCGGTGGTGAGGTCGATCTCGAAAGTCTTGCCGTCCAACGCAAACGTCACGGTCTCGTCCGCCTCGCCACCGTCGAGGTCGTCGACAAGAAGGACCTGAACCTTCTGTGCCACCGGATTTCCTTTCATCGATATCTGCAGGGCCGGACCCCACGACCTCAGTCGTTGATTCGCCGTCCCCTTGTTATATGCAGTACGCAGTACGTCGGAAAGCAAACCGCTTTTGCTGGAAAAACACAAACCCCTGGGAGAGATCCAGTAGAGGCCAAGGACCCCGAGAAGCCCGGAAAGATGCGCGTTTCGGACATAGGGCACCTGGGCAGGGAGCCGCTCAGGAATACCGGGGGGGGCGATCACAGATGCAGAAGCATCCGGCTGTTGCCCAAGGTGTTCGGTTTCACTCGTTCGAGACCGAGGAACTCCGCGACACCCTCGTCATAGGAACGCAAGAGCTCGCTGTAGACATCGGTGTCGATCGTATCGACGGGTGCCTCTCCGATCTCCACGAAGCCGTGGTTCGCGAAGAACTCCACTTCGAAGGTGAGACAGAAAACCCGGCGAACACCGATCCAGCGCGCGGTCTGCAGCAACTTCTGAAGCAGCTGATGACCGACACCAGCGCCCCTGACCACCGGATTCACGGCTAGGGTACGGACTTCCGCGAGGTCTTCCCACATCACATGCAGGGCGCCGCAGCCGACGACCTCCGCGTTGTCGTCGCGTTCCGCGACCCAGAACTCCTGGATGTCCTCGTAAAGCGTCACGGTGGCTTTGTCGAGCAGGATCCCCTCGCGGCTGTACGCGTCGAGGAGTCGGCGCACGGCCGGCACATCGGCCGTCCTCGCCCTGCGTACGGTGACTGCTTTTGCGGTGACTTCGGGGAGCTGTGCTGGCATGAGCGGACGCTATCGCCCGTCGTCCGTTGCCGGCTCCCCGGGTCCTTCAGGTTCCTCGGGCCCTTCGGCTGCTTCAGACGCTTCGGGCTGTTCGGAGTCCTGTGGCTCTTCACGCCCTTCGCCGGCTCCAGATCCTTCCGGCTCTTGAGTCGTGAGGGTCTGCGCCTGAGGTCCCTGCACCATGCGCACGGCATCGCTCAGCGCTTCGCGTTGTTCCGGCGACATCATGCCGAAGAAGGCGACGAGAGCCGCCGCCGGGTTGTCACTCTGGGACCATGCGTCGTTCATCAGCGCGGCGGAGTAGGCGGCGCGGGTGGAGACGGCCTCATATCGATAGGCCCGGCCTTCCGCTTCGCGGCGCACCCAGCCCTTCTGGTGGAGATTGTCCAAAACGGTCATGACCGTGGTGTAGGCGATGGACCGTTCCTGCTGGAGGTCTTCCAGGACTTCGCGAACCGTCACGAGGCGGTTCCACTTCCACACCCGTGTCATCACTGCGTCTTCGAGTTCTCCCAATGGGCGCGGCACGAGCAGCACACTAGTGGCAGAAGTCGGCAATAGGGCACCGGACGTGGCGAACGGCGCCGAATAACGACAAAAAGGGCGCCCGGTGGGGGCGCCCTTCTCAGATGTCGCTCAGCTGCGGGCCGGCCTGGCGGGCCGCCTCGGCGCGGGCGATCGCCGCGTCGACGGCCGCGTCCTCCTTGGCCTTCTTGTCGCCGCCCTGGGACTTCACGATCGTCACGATGAGACCGATGAAGAAGACGGCCATCACTACGGGGGGCACGAGCGCGGAGACGTAGTCCATGCCCCCAGAGTAGCTATCCGACGGCGAGCTCCTGCGGCGGGGCCGCAGGGGGCGCGGGGCGGCGCTTGGGCGGGAAGACCTCGGCCGGGGTGGGCATGGGGCGCGGCGGGGCCGGGGGGTTCGCCGGGGGCCTGGGGTCGGATGCCGGCTTCCCGGTGGCGGCGAGGCCCCCGGGCAGGGCGAGCAGCCGGGTACGGGAGGCCGGGACGCGGGGCTGTGCGCCGCGCGTTTCCGCGCGCGCCGGTGCCCAGCCCTCGAGTCTGGCCCGCACGTCGCGCTCGGCGAGCGTGCGGCAGCGTTCGAGGAGGATGGCGGCGGAGGGGTTGGCGCGCAGGGCGCGCAGGGCGGCGAGGTCGTCGGCGCCGGGCTGGTAGCCCGCCGCGAGCACCTCGTCGAGCAGTTCCAGATAGCCGGTGGTGGTGCCGGGCAGGGCGGCCCGGTAGCGGGCGAGGTCGGCCAGCAGGAAGGCGCGGATGCGGGCGCCTTCGTCGGCTGCCTCGTCGACCGATTCGGCGAGCCGGAGGCAGTCCTGGATGTCCTCGGCGGAGACGGGACTCGGGTGAAGGGCAAGGGCGAGGGCGCGTCGGAGCACACGCAGCTCTTCAGCGCCGAACGCCATGCCGCCGCGGTTTCCGTAGGGCGTGGGCATGGGCCGACGATACGCAGCACGACGGACAAAATCCGCTTAACCGCCAATTTGCGGCGTGGCTCACCGCCGGGCCGCCCACCTGGGTCACTCGGCCCTGAGCCACTCGCCCCGGGTCACTCGCCCCCGGGGCACTCTGCCCAGGTCACTCCGCCCGGCGGCGCGACATGGCGAACACGATCGCGCCCACGCCGAGCGCCGCCGCGGCCGCCGCGGCCAGCCACGGCAGGAACCCCGCACCGGTCGCCGCCATGGACCCGGACGTGCCCGAAGTCCCCGAGCCGCCCGACGTCACGGAGGCCGTGGCGGAAGCGGAGGGCGAGGGGGTCGCGGTGCCGCCCGAGGCCGACGGGGACGGCGACGGGGAGGAAGAGGCGTCACCGACGGTGATCGCCGCCTCGTCGTTCGACTGGTCCGGGTCGTTCAGGACGATCCCGTCGCCGGGGCGCACGGTGACCGTGCCGCGGGCGGCGCCGGCGGCGAGGTCCTTCTCGTAGCCGACCTGGAAGCGGTACATCTGGCCGTCGCCGCTCTCCTCGGAGACGGTGTCCGGGCAGAGGTAGCGGCGGTGGCCCGGCTCGAAGGGCGAGGTCTTGCCGCCGGTGTACGTGTAGCAGTTGCCGCTCGCCTGGTCGTCGGGCTCCTCGTCGACGCCCACGCTCTTGGCGACGACGCCCTCGGGGAGCGTCACCTCGGCGTAGGCCACGGGCTTGCCGTCGGGGTGGGCGATCACGGCGGGGCCCGCGTTGCGCAGGCCGAAGGCCAGCGGGTGGGTGGAGCCCTTCTTGCCGGGCACGAGGACGGCGCCGACCGCGAGGAAATCGGCGGCGTTGTCGGCGTCGTACGTCACCCGGCGGCTGTCGGCGAAGTCCTTGCCCGTGGCGGGGGTCAGGGTGAGCGCTGCGCCCTTGCCGGGGGTGCCGCCGGTGTCTGTACCGGAGGAGGCCGGGAGGGCCTCTGCGGTGATGTCGGTCCAGGTGTGGAAGGCGTCCTTGCCGAGGGACCCTTCGAGCGGGTCGGAGAATCCAACCGTGTCACCCGGGGCGATCGCCGTCTTGAAGACGCAGGTCACGTCGGCGTCGTCCCTGCCGAAGTCGCCCGGCAGATAGAGGCAGTTGCTGTGCTTCCCGGCGAACGCGACCCCCGGGCTGCTCGTGAGGCGGACGGTGATCTGTTCGGTGGGCAGGTCGCCGGTGTTGCGCAGGACCACGGGGTAGTCGACGGACTGGCCGGGCGTCAGGCCGGACCTGGCGGGCAGTGCGGCGACCTGGATCTTCGGGGAACCGATGACGACCTTGGAGGTCTCGGTGTCGGGGGTCGCCTTGTCCGCCGTGACCTCGTAACGCAGCGTTCCGGTGTCGCCGGGCTTCGTGCCGGCGACCGCGCTGAGCGTGAAGGGCTCGAACGGGCCGTGCAGATTGCCGTTGTCCAGGCACGTGACAACGGCGCCGTCCGTCGTGCACTGGTCGTTCTTGGCCTTGATCGTGGCGATGCCCTTCAGGCCGCTCGCATCGATCACCAACTTGGCGTTCTGCGGCAGCGGGAGCCCGTCCACTCCGTCGTCGGCGAAGCCGTAGCCCACCTCGGGGGCGATGGCCGTGCCCGCCGCCGGGACGGCTATCTGCGCGGGCGCCGTGATGACCGCGTAGGGCTGGGTGGGGGGCGTGGGGCCGTCCGCGGCCCGGGCGGTGGCGCTCGTGAGACCGACCCCGGTCAGCGTGATCGCCGCCGTCGCAGCCGCCAACTGTCTGCCCTTACGCCACATTTCGCCCCACATCCCTCGCATGCCGACTCGTGCCCCGTCTCTGCGGAGACGAGCGAAGCGTACGAACGGTTGCGCCCTTCGCGCACGCCCTGTCGAAAGTCCGTGCGCGAAGGGGCAGTTGAGGCGCCGCCAAATAGGCATGCTGCCGAAAAGGTCAGCCGCCGAAATTACCGGCCGCCGAACGGGCGTGCTGCCGAACGGGCGTGCTGCCGAAGCGGCGTCAGGAGCGAGAGATGTTCCGCTCATAGACCAGGCGCAGGCCGATCAGCGTCAGCCACGGCTCGTGCTCGTCGATCACCGCGGCCTCACCGAGCACCATGGGCGCCAGGCCTCCGGTGGCGATGACGGTCACGTCGTCCGGGTCGTCGGCGAGTTCGCGCGCCATGCGGGTCACGACGCCGTCGACCTGGCCCGCGAAGCCGTACAGGATGCCGGACTGCATGGCCTCGACGGTGTTCTTGCCGATGACGCTGCGCGGGCGGGCGATCTCGATCTTGCGGAGCTGGGCGCCCTTGACGCCCAGGGCCTCCACGGAGATCTCGATGCCGGGGGCGATGACTCCGCCGGCGTACTCCCCGCGCGCGGAGACCGCGTCGAAGGTGGTCGCCGTGCCGAAGTCGACGACGATGGCGGGCCCCCCGTAGAGCTCGACCGCCGCCACCGCGTTGATGATGCGGTCGGCGCCGACCTCCTTGGGGTTGTCCATGAGGATCGGGACGCCGGTCTTGATGCCGGGCTCCACGAGGACGGCGGGCACGTCTCCGTAGTAGCGCCGGGTGACCTCGCGCAGCTCGTGCAGGACCGAGGGGACGGTGGAGCAGATCGCGATGCCGTCGATGCCGTCGCCGAGTTCGTCGCCGAGCAGCGGGTGCATGCCCATCAGGCCCTGAAGGAGCACGGCGAGTTCGTCGGCGGTGCGGCGGGCGTCGGTGGAGATGCGCCAGTGCTCGACGATCTCCTCCCCGTCGAACAGGCCGAGGACGGTGTGCGTGTTGCCTACGTCGATGGTGAGCAGCATGGCGACTACTCCGCCGCGCGCAGGTCGAGGCCGATGTCCAGGATCGGCGACGAGTGGGTCAGCGCGCCCACCGCGAGGAAGTCGACACCCGTCGCGGCGTACTCGCGCCCGTTCGCCAGGGTCAGCCGGCCCGAGGACTCCAGGAGGGCGCGGCCGCCCACGATCGCGACGGCCTCCTGGGTCTGCGCGGGCGTGAAGTTGTCCAGGAGGATCAGGTCGGCGCCCGCCTCCACGACCTCGCGCAGCTGGTCCAGAGTGTCGACCTCGACCTCGACGGCGAGGCCGGGGAAGGACTCCCGTACGGCCTTGAAGGCCTGCGCGACGCCGCCGGCGGCGACCACGTGGTTGTCCTTGACCAGGGCCGCGTCGGAGAGCGACATGCGGTGGTTGACGCCGCCGCCCATGCGGACGGCGAACTTCTCCAGGGAGCGCAGGCCGGGCGTCGTCTTGCGGGTGTCGCGGACCTTCGCCGTGGTCCCCTCCAGCGCGTCCGCCCACGCGCGCGTGGCGGTCGCGATGCCGGACAGGCGGCACAGGATGTTGAGGGCGCTGCGCTCGGCGGTCAGCAGGTCGCGGGTGCGGGTGGTGACGCTGAGGAGCTTCTGCCCGGCGGTGATCCGGTCGCCGTCCTCTGCGTGCCGCTCGACCTCGAACTCGTCCGTGCAGACCACGGAGAGCACGGCCTCGGCGACGCGCAGGCCCGCCACGACGCCGTCCTCGCGGGCGGTGAAGTCGGCGGTGGCGACGGCGTCCTCGGGGATGGTGGCGACCGTGGTGACGTCCACGCCGCCGGAAGCCATGTCGAGGTCTTCGGCGATGGCCATGTGCGCGATGTCCTCGACCTCCACGGGGTCGAGCCCCGCGTCGGCCAGGAGCTGGGAGAGGGCGGGGTCGAGGCCGCACTCCATCATGTCGGCGTCGGCTCCGCCGCAGCCGCAGCCGTCGCCGCAGCCGCCGCTCTCGGCGAGGGGGAGGTCGGGGGTACTCACGTCTCTCACTGCTCCTGCTGGTTTGTACGGCACTCGGGGCGGGTCGGGGGGAATTCTGCGGTGGGCGTGGTGTGCGCGGCCAGCGTCCGGTCGGGATTCAGCCGTACGACGATGTGGCGGCGCCAGGCCGCGTCATCGCGGTCGGCGTGGTCCTCGCGCCAGTGGCAGCCGCGGGTCTCCTCGCGGCGGCGGGCCGCGGCGACGAGGACGCGGGCGACGCACAGGAGATTGGTGGCCTCCCAGGTGTCGACGCCGGGCTCCGCGGTCTTGCCGTTCTCCGCGAGAGCGCCCGCCGCTTCGGCGTGGATGCGGCCGAGTCCCGCGGCGGCGTCGGCGAGGGAGTCCGCGGAGCGCAGCACGCCGGCGCCCTGCGTCATGACGCGCTGGATGGCGAACCGCGCCTCGGGCGGCATCAGGGGGTGGGTCGGGGTCTCCGGGTGCGGGACGGGCACGGGCACGCGCGCGTGGAGACCGTTCTCCCGGTGGCTCGCGGCGATGTCGTCCGCGATGCGCTCGGCGTAGACCAGGCCCTCCAGGAGGGAGTTGGAGGCGAGGCGGTTCGCGCCGTGGACGCCGGTGCAGGCGACCTCTCCGCACGCGTACAGGCCCGGGACCGTCGTGCGGCCCTGGAGGTCCGTGCGGACGCCTCCGGAGGCGTAGTGCGCGGCGGGCGCCACGGGGATGGGCTCGGTGACCGGGTCGATGCCGTGGGCGCGGCAGGCGGCGAGGATCGTGGGGAACCGGGTCTCCCACATCTCGGCGCCGAAGTGCCGGGCGTCCAGGTACATGTGCTCGGCGCCCAGCTCCTGCATGCGGCGCGTGATGCCCTTGGCGACGATGTCGCGGGGCGCGAGCTCGGCCAGTTCGTGCTGGCCGACCATGAAGCGGACCCCGTCGGCGTCGACGAGGTGGGCGCCCTCGCCGCGTACGGCCTCGGAGACGAGCGGCTGCTGGCCCTCCGCGTCCGCGCCGAGGAAGAGCACGGTCGGGTGGAACTGCACGAACTCCAGGTCGGAGACCTCCGCGCCCGCGCGCAGGGCGAGCGCGACGCCGTCGCCGGTGGAGACGTACGGATTGGTCGTGGCGGAGAAGACCTGGCCCATGCCGCCGGTCGCGAGGACCACGGCGGGCGCGAGCGCGGCGCCGACGCCGTCGTGCTGGCCCTCCCCCATGACGTGCAGGGAGACGCCCGCCGTGCGGCCGTCGGCGTCCGTGAGGAGGTCGAGGACCAGGGCGTTCTCGACGGTCCTGATGCCACGCGCGCGTACCGCCTCGACGAGGGCGCGGGAGATCTCGGCGCCGGTGGCGTCGCCGCCCGCGTGCGCGATGCGGCGGCGGTGGTGGCCGCCCTCCCGGGTGAGCGCGAGGGCGCCGTCGGCCGACTCGTCGAAGTGGGCGCCGGTCGCGATGAGCCGCCGTACGGCGCCGGGGCCCTCCGTGACGAGGGTGCGGACCGCTTCCTCGTCGCACAGGCCCACGCCCGCGACGAGCGTGTCGTCGAGATGCTGCTCGGGGGTGTCGCCCTCGCCGAGCGCCGCGGCGACGCCGCCCTGTGCCCAGCGCGTGGAGCCGTCGTCGAGGCGGGCCTTGGTGACGACGACGGTCCGCAGTCCGGCCGCCTGGCAGCGCAGGGCCGCGGTGAGCCCGGCGACACCGGAGCCGACGATCACGACATCGGCGGTGACGGACCAGCCGGGCGCGGGCGCGTGCAGGCGTATGCCGGTCGCTGTACCGGTGGCTGTGGTCCCTGTGGCACTCATACGGGAGCTCCGAAGGTCAGGGGGATGTTGTCGATCAGCCGCGTCGCACCGACCCTGGCGGCGACGGCGAGCACGGCTTCTCCGGTGTAGCCGCGCTTCACGTCGGTGAAGTCGGCCGGGTCCACGAGGGCGAGGTAGTCCAGCATGAGCGGCGGCCGGACCCGGGCGGCCTCGTCGAGGACCTGGCGGGCCGCGGCGCGGACGGCTTCGGGGCCGCCGGGCGACGCCTTCGCGACGGCGTGCGCGTCGGCCGCGGCACGAGCCTCGCCTATCGCGTTCAGGGCATCGGCGCGCGCGTGCGTGGAGGGCGCCTCGTGGGCACGAGCGCGCAGGGCCTCCTGGGCGGCGTGCCGGTCGCGGCCGGCGAAGAGCGCCTGGGACAGAGCGAGCGCGGTGCGCCGCTCTTCGGCGGAGAGGTAGCGGTTGCGGCTGGAGAGGGCCAGGCCGTCGTCCTCGCGCACGGTGGGTACGCCGACGATCTCCACGGGGAAGTTCAGGTCGCGCACCATGCGGCGGACCAGGGCGAGCTGCTGGGCGTCCTTCTGCCCGAACAGCGCGATGTCGGCGGCGGTCAGGTGCAGCAGCTTGGCGACGACGGTGAGCATGCCGTCGAAGTGGCCGGGTCGTGAGGCGCCTTCGAGGCGCTCGCCCATGGGGCCCGCGGCGACGCGGACCTGGGGCTCGCCGCCGGGGTAGACCTCTTCCGCGGAGGGCGCGAACACGACATCGGCGCCCGCCTGCTCGGCGATCTTGACGTCGGAGTCGAGGGTGCGCGGATAGCGGTCCAGGTCCTCGCCCGCGCCGAACTGGAGCGGGTTCACGAAGACCGTCGTCACCACTTCTCCGTCGGCGCCCGCGATCGAGCGGGCCGTGCGGATCAGTTCGGCGTGGCCGTCGTGCAGGGCGCCCATCGTCATGACGACGGCGCGCCGGCCCGCACGCGTGCGCGTGCGCAGGTCATCGGCGGTGTGCAGCACTGTGGTCATCGCTTGTCTCCCTCGGCGCCGTCGGCCAGGACCCCCAGCAGGTCCTCGGCGAGTTCGGGCTTGAGCAGACCGTGCGCGAGGGCACGGTCGGCGGTGGCGCGGGCCATCGCCAGATACCCGGCGACGGTCTCGGGCGCGTGCTTCCGCAGCTCGGCGACATGGGCGGCGACCGTGCCCGCGTCCCCGCGCGCGACGGGCCCGGTGAGCGCCGCGTCACCGGACCTGAGGGCGTTGTCGAGGGCCGCGCCGAGCAGCGGGCCGAGCATCCGGTCGGGGGCTTCGACACCCGCGGTCCGGAGCAGTTCCATGGACTCGGCGACCAGCGTGACCAGGTGGTTCGCGCCGAGGGCGAGCGCCGCGTGGTACAGCGGGCGCGACTCCTCGCGGATCCACTCGGGCTCGCCGCCCATCTCGATGACGAGCGCCTCCGCGGCGAGCCGCAGCTCCTCGGGCGCGGTCACGCCGAAGGCGCAGCCGGCCAGCCGCTGTACGTCTACGGGGGTGCCGGTGAACGTCATGGCGGGGTGCAGCGCGAGCGGCAGGGCGCCGGCCCGCAGCGCGGGGTCGAGCACCTTCGTGCCGTAGCGCCCCGAGGTGTGCACGATCAGCTGTCCCGGGCGTACGGAACCGGTCTCGACGAGCCCTTCCACGAGGCCGGGCAGCGCGTCGTCGGGCACCGTGAGGAGCACGAGTTCGGCGCGCGCGAGGACCTCGGCGGGCGTCACGACGGGGACGTCGGGCAGCATGAGGCCGGCCCGGCGCACGGATGCCTCGGAGACCGCGGAGACGGCGACCGGGCGGTGCCCCGCGAGGGCCAGGGAGGCCGCGAGGGCGGGGCCGACACGGCCCGCGCCGACCACTCCGACGGTGAGCCGGGCGGGGCGGTCCCTTGGGTCGGTGGGTTCAGGTCGAGGAGGTGCGTTCACAGGACGACGGCCTTCCGTTCCAGTCCGCTCGGGGTACCGGACGATTTCTCGTCATGTTAACGCGATCTGCTCCACGGGCTCCGGTCCGTCCACAGGCTGTGGGCAACCGCACGCGCGTACGACATCATCGGCGGATGACGGAAAGCGAAGAGCGGGAGAACCCCGCGGCGGACGACGCGACGAAGGCGCGGGAGCGCCGCGCCGCGGCCGTGCGGGGCGCCGAGCGGATCCTGGGCGTGCACGGCCTCGACGCCACCATCGGTGAGCGTCTGACGGCCCTCACGGAGGCCGCGTGGTCCGTCACCGACCCGGGCCGGACCGGCGATCTGTACGGCGACGGCATCGTCGCCGACCTGGAGGAGCGCGTGGCGGGGCTCCTCGGTACTGAGGCGGCCGCCTACTTCCCCACCGGCACGATGGCGCAGCAGGTCGCCCTGCGCTGCTGGGCGGGCCGTACGGGGAACCCGACGGTCGCCCTGCACCCGATGGCACACCCGGAGCGGCACGAGCGCGGCGCCTTCAGCGCGCTGAGCGGCCTGCGCACCGTCCACCCGACGACCGAGCCGCGGCTGCCCGACGCCGACGAGGTGCGCGACTTCGCAGAGCCCTTCGGCGCGCTGATGCTCGAACTGCCCCTCCGGGACGCCGGTTACGTGCTGCCCACGTGGGACGAGCTGGTCGCCGTCACCGAGGCGGCCAGGGAACGGGACGCCGTCGTGCACTTCGACGGGGCGCGCCTGTGGGAGTGCACCACCCACTTCGGGCGCTCCCTGGCCGAGATCGCCGACCTCGCCGACAGCGTGTACGTGTCGTTCTACAAGACCCTCGGCGGCCTCAGCGGAGCGGCGCTCGCCGGGCCCCGGTCGTTCATCGAGGAGGCGAAGACCTGGCGCCACCGCTACGGCGGCCAGCTCTTCCAGCAGTTCCCCGCGGTGCTCTCGGCCCTGATCGGCCTGGAGCGGGAGCTGCCGCGTGTGCCCGAGTACGTGGCTCACGCGCGCGTGGTCGCCGAGGCGCTGCGCGAAGGCTTCACCGAGGCCGGGGTGCCGTGGGTGCGGGTGCACCCCGAGGTTCCGCACACGCACGAGTTCCAGGTCTGGCTGCCGTACGCCTCCGAACGGCTCGACGAGGCGTCGGTGACGCAGGCCGAGCAGACCCGGACGTCGCTGTTCCGGCGCTGGCACGAGCAGGGCCCTCCGGGGCTTTCGGTCACCGAGGTCACGGTCTCCGCGCGCGGGCTCGAATGGACCGCCGACGACGTCCGCGCGGCCGTCGCGGACTTCGTGGCACTGATCCCCCCGGAGACCGCCGCCCAGGACGCCTGACCGGCGTCCGTCAGAGGCCGGCAGGTCAGCAGCCCGCCGCGCCGCGGTGCGGGTGGATCAGGCGGGACAGGGCCGCCCGGATCCGGCCGTGCGCCGGGCGGCCGGCGACGACCGCGCGGAAGCGGCGGTAGTCGCGCAGCTCACGGATGGTGCTCCAGTCGTGGACGCCCGGCGCCGGCGGGGCGGGCTCCCCGTGCAGGGAAGCGCGGTAGACATCCAGTGCGTACTGCTGATTGATGCTCATGACGTACCCCTCACTGGTCTTCTCATTGTCACGTCATGACGAAGAATGCGGCTATTCGTAGAGCTTTATTTGCTTTGCAGGGCTTTATTGGCACTGTCTGGCATTCATCGCTCTTTGCCGCTTCGGTCCGACCTAAAGGAGACTCCGCCCGGCGGCCCCGCCCGGTCACGTGGATTGACGGGAGCCGTCAATCGAGAACTCGGTTGTCCGACCCTGCGTGCACCATGGGGTCATGAGCGTGAGCATCGACATCAGCGGGCTGGCCCCGGAGCAGATCAGTGTCGTGCCCTCACCCCTGTCCGAGCTGGGCATGGCGCTGCACGCGCTGGCCGAGCCCGCGCACCACCCGGGGCTCCAGGGCTGGACGACCGCGGTGTCCGCGCGCCTCGACCCGTGCCTCGCGGACCGGCTCTGCGAGGCGGACTTCCTGTGGCGGGCGACGTTCTCGGACGTGTTCGCGCCGTTCGCCGGGATCCCGGGCCGGGCCACCCTGCCCGGCGCCACCCTCGCCGAAGAGCTCGACCTGCTAGACAAGCTGACCGACCGTCAGTTCGTGGACGCGGCACTCGAGTTCACCTGCCAGAACAGCTACGCGTTGCGCGGGGCCAACCCGCTGGACGACCCGGACATGCGCCGTCGCGCCCTGGATCTCGCGGCCACGCGCGGGCTGCCCCAGGTCCAGTTCACCCAGCGGCTCCTGGACGACCCGCCCGCCGTGCGCGCCTGGTTCCGCCGGCTCGTGGAGGACTGCGAGGAGGCGTTCTTCGCGGACATCTGGGCCCGCGTCCACCACCAGCTGGCGGCCGACGCCCGGCACAAGACCGAGCTCCTGAGGCGCAAGGGCCTGGCCGAGGCACTGACGGCGGTGTCGTCGGTCGTCACGCTCGACGAGACGGCGAACCTGATCACCGTCGACAAGATCACCGTGGGCCGCACGACCACGGAGGACGGCGGCCTCGTCCTCGTGCCGACCAGCCTCGGCTGGCCGCACCTCATGGTGCTGCACCGCTTCGGATGGCAGCCGGCGATCACGTATCCCGTCGGCTCACCCGGCCTCACCACACCGGCGACCGTCGAGCAGCTCACGCGCCGGATGACGGCCCTCGCGCACCCCGTACGCATGCGTCTGTGCCGCCATCTCGCACGCGGCGCGTACACGACGAGCGAGCTCTCCGACGCGCACGGGATGACGGCACCGGAGATATCCCGGCATCTGACCGTGCTCAAGAAGGCGGGCCTGATCACCACGCGCCGCCGGGGCCGCTACGTCCAGCACCAGCTGGATCTGACGGCCGTCGCCCGCCTGGGCAGCGACTTCATCGAGGGCGTACTGCGCTGACCGCTCGGGAAGGTCAGGCAGCTCCTCCGCCGGCCCGTACGAGCCCCGTCTCGTAGGCGAGTACGACGACCTGGACGCGGTCGCGCAGGTTCAGCTTGGTGAGGATGCGGCCCACGTGCGTCTTCACGGTCGCCTCCGACAGGACGAGCCGGGCGGCGATCTCGCCGTTCGACAGACCCTGCGCGACGAGGATCATGACCTCGCGCTCGCGCTCGGTGAGCCGGCCGAGCTCGGCGAGCTGCGGCTCCTTCCCGGAGCTGGGCAGCATCGGCGCGAAGCGGTCGAGCAGCCGCCGCGTCGTCGACGGCGCGACCACCGCGTCGCCGCTGTGCACGGCCCTGATCGCGCCGAGCAGCTCGGCGGGCGGCACGTCCTTGAGCATGAACCCCGACGCCCCGGCCTTCAGCCCCGAGAAGGCGTACTCGTCGAGGTCGAACGTCGTCAGGATGAGCACCTTCGGCGGGTTCTCCTCCATGCAGATCCGCCGGGTCGTCTCCACGCCGTCCAGCTTCGGCATGCGGACGTCCATCAGGACCACGTCGACCGCCGTGCCGCGCAGCACCTCCAGAGCCTCGACCCCGTCGCCCGCCTCGGCGACGACCTCCATGTCCGGCTGGGCGTCGAGCACCATCCGGAAGCCGGTGCGCAGCAGCACCTGGTCGTCGACGAGCATCACGCGGATCGCCATGAAGGGGGTCCCTTTCGGTACGTGTACGGGGTCGGGTTCAGTACGTGTACGGCGTCAGTGGGCGGGCTTGAGCGGCAGCAGCGCGCTGATCCGGAATCCACCGCCGGGGCGCGGTCCCGCGTCGAGCGTCCCGCCGACCATACCGACGCGCTCCCGCATGCCGATGAGTCCGTGCCCGCGGCCGTCGGCGCCCCCGTCCTCGTACAGCTCGTGCGGGGCGCCCTTGCCGTCGTCCTCGACGAGCAGGCCGAGGCCGTCGTCGAAGTAGACGAGCCGGACGCTCGCGCCCGCGTTCGCGCCGCCGTGCTTACGGGTGTTGGTGAGCGCCTCCTGCACGATGCGGTACGCGGTCAGCTCGACGCCGCTGGGCAGCGGGCGCGGGGTGCCCTCGACCTTGAAGTCGACGGGCAGGCCCGCCGTGCGCACCTGCTCGATCAGCTCGTCGAGCTGCTCGACGTCGGGCTGCGGCACGTACTCGCCGCTCTCCTGGTGCTCACCGGTGCGCAGCACTCCGAGCAGGCGCCGCATCTCGGCGAGCGCCTGCCGGCCGGTCCCGGAGATCGTCTCCAGGGCCTTCCTCGCCTGCTCGGGAGCCGTGTCCATGACGTACGCGGCACCGTCCGCCTGCACCACCATCACCGACACGTTGTGGGCGACGACGTCGTGCAGCTCGCGCGCGATCCGGGCCCGCTCGGCGGCGACCGCGACCTTCGACTGGGCCTCGCGCTCCTTCTCCAGACGCGCGGCGCGCTCCTCCAGCTGCGCCAGGTAGGCGCGGCGCGTGCGGACGGAGTCGCCGAGCACCCAGGCCAGGGCGAACGGCACCATCTGGAAGATGGTGATCAGCACGTTGCCCGCACTGCTCGTCTCGTGCATCGGCCAGCGCAGCTGCGAGAGAGGCGCCGCGCACAGGCCGCCGATGAGCGCGAATCTGGACGCCCAGCGCGGGCTGTCCGCCGCCACGGTGTAGATGATCACCAGCATGGCGAAGTCGGCCGGCTGCACGCGGACGTCCGCGACGAGCTGGTAGACGCCCACCACGGCGATGAGGATCAGCATCCGCTCGGGAACGCGCCTGCGCAGGGCGACGGCCAGGCTCAGCGCCAGGACGACGGGGATGCCCAGGAGGCGGGCGTCGCCCTGCATGTTCTCCTGCCCCGCGATCAGACTCATGCCGGAGACCCCGAGGAGGACGACGGCCCAGAAGCTGTCGACCCACGTCGGGTGTAGGCGGAAGAAGTCGTAGAGGCGCTGCACGTAACCCAGCGTAAAGAAGCGTGCAGTGTGCAGAGGTCAACCGGAGGATCGATCCGAGTACCGCCGGCGTACTCCCCAAGGTGGAGGCCGACCCCTTCTCCACGCCTAGGGCCTCTCGTTCGGATCGGGCTGGAGCCCACGAGCCCAGCCTGCTCCGAACGAGAGGCCCTAGCCTTTTCCTGTGACGAACGAGCGGTGGGGTGCCGGGCGCGGGTGGCGCGAGGCGACGGAGGAGGCGCTGTACGGGCCGTGCGGCTTCTATCGCAGGCCCGAGGGGCCCGCGGGGCATTTCCGCACGTCGGTGCATGCGTCGTCGCTGTTCGCCGGGGCCGTCGCGCGGCTTCTGTGCCGGGTGGACGAGGCGCTCGGGGGCCCGCCGGAACTCGACTTCGTCGACATGGGCGCGGGCCGCGGCGAGCTGGTGACGGGCGTCCTGGGGGCGCTGCCCGCCGAGGTGGCGGCCCGCACGCGCGCGTACGCGGTGGAACGGGCGGAGCGTCCCGTCGGCCTCGACCACCGCATCGAGTGGTGCGCACACCCTCCGAAGGGGGTCACCGGGCTCCTCTTCGCGAACGAGTGGCTCGACAACGTCCCCCTGGACGTCGTCGAGGCCGACGCCTTCGGAGTGCCGCGCCACGTCCTCGTACAGCAGGACGGGACCGAGGAGCTCGGGGAGCCCGTGGTGGACGGGCCGGAGGCGGAGTGGCTCGCCCGGTGGTGGCCGCTCGCCGGCGAACCGGGGCTCCGCGCGGAGATCGGCCTCCCCAGGGACGCCGCCTGGGCCGCGGCCGCGGGGACGCTGGAGCGCGGTGCGGCGGTTGCCGTCGACTACGCGCACTCCCGGGATGCCCGGCCCCCCTTCGGGACTCTCACGGGCTTCCGCGAGGGCCGTGAGACCCCGCCCGTGCCGGAGGGCTCGTGCGACATCACGGCCCATGTGGCGCTCGACGCGTGCGCGCTCCCGGGCGCCCTGCTGCTCACGCAGCGCGCGGCCCTGCACGCCCTCGGGGTGAGCGGCGGCCGTCCGCCGCTGTCGCTCGCCTCCAGCGATCCGGCGGCCTACGTGCGGGCCCTGTCCGGGGCGGGAGAAGCCGCCGAGCTGACCGCGGCGGGCGGACTCGGCGACTTCGGCTGGCTGGTGCAGCCCGTGGGCGTACGGGCGCGGGACCTGCTACTTGTCGATGTCGCCGACGACGAAGAACAGTGACCCGAGGATCGCCACCATGTCCGAGACGAGCGTGCCGGGCAGCAGCTCGGCGAGCGCCTGGATGTTGTTGTACGAGGCGGACCGCAGCTTGAGCCGGTACGGCGTCTTCTCGCCCTTGCTGACCAGGTAGTAGCCGTTGATCCCGAGCGGGTTCTCGGTCCACGCGTACGTGTGGCCCTCGGGCGCCTTGAGGACCTTCGGTAGGCGCTGGTTGACGGGGCCGGGCGGCAGCTCGGCGAGCCGGTCCAGGCAGGCGTCGGCGAGGTCCAGGGCGTTGTGGGTCTGCTCCAGGAGGACCTCGAAGCGGGCCAGGCAGTCACCCTCGCGCCGCGTGACGACCTTCAGGGTGTCCTGGAGCTCCCCGTACGCGAGGTACGGCTCGTCGCGGCGCAGGTCGAAGTCGACGCCGGAGGCCCGGGCGATCGGACCGCTCACTCCGTAGGAGTGCACCGCCTCCGGGGACAGCACGCCCACGTTGCGCGTGCGGCCGCGGAAGATCTCGTTGCCGAGGACCAGGTCGTCGTACACGCCCATGCGCGAGCGCACCGAGGCGACCGCCTCACGCGCGCGGGTGGTCCAGCCGGCCGGCACGTCCTCCTTGAGGCCACCGACGCGGTTGAACATGTAGTGCATGCGGCCGCCGGACATCTCCTCCATGACGTTCTGGAGTTCCTCGCGCTCCCGGAAGGCATAGAACACCGGAGTGATTCCGCCCAGTTCGAGCGGGTACGAACCAAGGAACATCAGGTGGTTGAGGACCCGGTTCAGCTCCGCGAGCAGGGTGCGCAGCCACACCGCGCGCTCAGGGACCTCCATGCCGAGCATCCGCTCGACGGCGAGGACGACCCCGAGTTCGCTCGAGAAGGCGGAGAGCCAGTCGTGGCGGTTGGCCAGCATCACGATCTGCCGGTAGTCGCGGGCCTCGAAGAGCTTCTCCGCGCCGCGGTGCATATAGCCGATGACCGGCTCGGCCTGCTGGATGCGCTCGCCGTCGAGGACGAGGCGCAGGCGCAGCACCCCGTGCGTGGACGGGTGCTGCGGGCCGATGTTGAGCACCATGTCGGTGGTCTCGGCGGCGCCGCCGATGCCGACCGTCGTCTCCGTCGTGGGCGTCATGGGAACAGTGTCTCGTACGTAGGGTGGGTGCATGGAAACGGGGACTGAGGGGATGGCGGCTCCGAGGGCGGGAGCCGGGGCGGAGCCGGTGTGGACCGGGCTCCCCAGGGGGCTGCTGAAGGTGCGCAGGCTGCTGCTCGTGCTGTGGCTGGTGCCGCTGACGGCAGCGGTGGGGGTGCTGCTCGGGGTGTTCGCCGGCGGCGTGTGGGCGGCGTTCGCGCTGCTGCCGCTCGCCGGGCTGCTGTGGGGATGGCCGATGCTCGGGCGCAACTGGCGCTCGTGGCGCTACGCAGAGCGCGCCGACGACCTGCTGATCAGCCGGGGCGTCCTGTGGCACGAGGAAACGATCGTGCCGTACGGGCGCATGCAGCTCGTCGAGGTCACGTCCGGGCCTCTCGAGCGGAAGTTCGGGCTCGCGAGCCTCCAGCTGCACACGGCGGCCGCGGCGACCGACGCCACGATCCCCGGCCTGACGCCCGCCGAGGCCGAGCGCCTGCGCGACCGGCTCACCGAACTCGGCGAGGCCCGATCGGCGGGGCTGTGACCACCCCGGACGTCCACGCGGACGTACGGGACCAGGATCTGACCGCCGAGGCGCGGGAGCGGCGCCTGCACCCCGTCACGCCGCTGCGCCGGGCCTGGGCGCCCGTCGCGATCGTCCTCGGCTGGGCGGTCCACGACCTGAACGAGGCGCAGCGCAGGCTCGCCCAGCTCACCACGACCACCCTCCTCATCGGCATCGCCGTACTGGTCCCGGCCGCCGCCCTCTACGGGTTCCTGACCTGGTGGTTCACGCACTTCTCCGTCACCGACGCCGAACTGCGCATCCGTACGGGCCTGTTGTTCCGCCGCACCGCCCACATCCGGCTCGACCGGATCCAGGCCGTGGACGTCACCCAGCCGCTGCTCGCCCGCTTCGTGGGCGTCGCCAAGCTCAAACTGGATGTCATAGGCGCGGACAAGAAGGACGAACTCGCCTATCTCGGTGAGCGCGAGGCCCGCGAGCTGCGCGCCGAACTGCTCGCCCGCGCGGCCGGGTTCGCGCCCGAGACCGTGCGCGACGTCGGCGAGGCACCGGCCGAGCAGATCCTGCACGTGCCGCCCCGCATGCTCGCCGTCTCGCTTCTGCTCACCGGCGGGCCCTGGGCGATGCTGCTCGCCGCGGTCGTCGTGCCGACGCTGCTGTGGTTCGCCACCCACAACCTGTGGACGGTGCTCGCCGTGGCCGTCCCGCTCGCGGGCGGCGCCGGCACGAACAGCGTGGGCCGCTTCATCAAGGAGTACGACTGGACGGTGGGCGAGTCGCCGGACGGCCTGCGCATCGACCACGGCCTCCTCGACCGCGACCATGAGACGGTGCCGCCGGGACGGGTGCAGACCGTACGGATCGTGGAGCCGCTGCTGTGGCGGCGACGTGGCTGGGTGCGCGTGGAACTGGCCGTGGCCGGCTCGTCGAACTCCGTCCTCGTGCCGGTCGCGCCGCGCGAGATCGCGGAGGGTGTGGTTGAGCGGGTGCTTCCGGGGGTGACGGTGCCCGGCGCGGAGGCGCTGACCCGGCCGCCGAGGCGCGCGGCGTGGTGCGTGCCCGTGTGGTGGCGGGGCTACGGGCTCGTGACGACCGACGCGGTGTTCGCGTCCCGGCACGGTCTGATGCGGCGGCGGCTTGCGCTGGTGCCGCACGCGAAGGTGCAGAGTGTGCGGCTCACGCAGGGACCCTGGGAGCGGTTCCGGGGCGTGGCCGACGTCCATGTGGACACGGGCGCCAACAAGACGGTGACGGCCCGGCTGCGGGACGCCGGGGAGGCGGCGGAACTCCTGCGCGCCCAGGCGGACCGCTCACGGACGGGACGGAAGGTGGCACGGCCCGACCGCTGGATGGCCCCGTGAGGGCGGCGGCATGGCGATGGGGCGGGGCCTCGGTGTGTGTCACACCGAGGCCCCGCCCCATTTACGTCGTACGTGCTTACGTCCCCGCCGCCGGAACCTACGCCCGCAGCGCCGACCGCAGCTCCGCCACGTCGATCTGTTCCGTCTCGTCATGAGCGGTCAGGTCGATGACCTGACTGACGCCCTCGCCCGAGGTCGTGGCGTCGGCCTGCTTGAACTCGGCCTCCGCGTCCGCCTTGTGGAGCGCGAGCGCCTCCTCGCCGACGACATCCGCGAGGTCCGTGTTCTGCACGGCCTCCAGGGCCGCGGGCGCCACGCCCTTCGTACCGAAGAAGTCGAATCCACCCTCGACCAGGGGCCGCCGCACCGCCGCGGGCGGCACGACCGCCGCCGCGGCCGGCACGGTGAAGTGGCCGGGGACGCCGGACGGCAGGGCGGCCACGTGCTCGTGCTCCTGTGCGCGGGCCGCCTCGGTCTTCCCCTGCGGCTCACCGCCCTCGGGAGCCTCGGCCTTCGGGCCGTCGCCCCGCGGGGGGTTCGCGGCGCGCGCCATACGGTCGAGCGCGGCATTCGCCCGCAGATAGAGCACCGGAGAAGTCACCGGTGCGCCGGCCGACGTGGCGCGCTGCGCCGGGACGAGCTCGGCGCCGGGCGCCGGGGAGGCGGCCGCGGGCAGCGCACGCGCCGGGGCCGATGCCTCTATCGCGAGCTGCCTGCGGCCCTCCAGGGCGCTGGCCCGCTCCGTCTCCGCGGTCGCGTAGCGCTGCAGCAGGGCCGCGTGCTCGTTGCGCAGGGCCGCCAGCTCCGTGCGCTTGCCCCGCAGCTTCGCCTCCATCTTGAAGCGCAGCTCACGCGACTCCTCGAGGTCCGTCTCGAGCTCGGCGACCCGCTCGTCGTGACGCCATTCGTCGCTCACCCGCGACCGGTTCAGCTCGGCGACGCGCTTGCCCGCCAGCCGGTCCCAGCTGCGCATGACGACCGCGCCCACCACGGCGGCGCAGGCGGCGGCACCGACCAGGCCGCGCAGCACGAGCGGCTCCGCGGTCAGCCAGGCGCCGGCCGCGCAGACGAGCGGGACGCCTGCGATCGCCGAGGGGGGAAGCAGCCTGTGCAGGGGTGGGGAATGGCGGTGACGTCCACGTGGCATGGCCAGAAACTTACCGCGCGTAGGCGAATCGTGGTGCCCCGGCAGCCAAAATCCCGTGGTCTTCTGTCCTGCCACTCCCATTCACCCCTGCAATCGGCGCCTTTGCCGATCAGTCCCTCAGCGGACCGTTCAGTTCTTCAGGAGGCCCTTCGACTGGAGATACTCCTTGGCCACATCGGCCTCCTTCTGGCGCTCCGCGTCGACCTTCCGGTTGAGCTCGACGAGATCGCCGGTCGTCAGCGTCTTGGTCAGCTTCCCGAGCACGGCGGCTATCTCCTTGTCGCCCGCGTCCTTGGTGTTCACGACCGGAACGATGTTGTCCGCGTTCTGGAGCTTCTTGTCGTCCTCCAGGAGCACCAGGCCGAAGTTCTTCAGCGTGGCGTCCGTGGTGGTCGTGAGGACCAGCTGGTCCTCACCGTTCTTGACGGCCTGCTTGGCCTGCGTGGTGCCGACGCCCTTGGGGTCGATCCCGCTGACCTTGATGCCGTACGTCTTCTCGAGACCCGGGGCGCAGAAGGGCCGCTTCTCGCATTCGTCACCGGCCGCGATCTTGACCTTCTGGCCGGACTTGCCGAGGTCCGAAAGAGTCTTCAGCTGGTGCTGTTTCGCGTAATCCGCGCTCACCGCGAAGGCGTTCTGGTCGACGGCCTCTCCGGCGTCGAGCACGGTCAGTCCTTCGGGCCCGGCGAGTCCGCGCAGCGCGGTGACCGTCGCATCAAGGTCACTTGAGGCGACGGGCTTGGCGTCGGCGCCGTTCTTCTTGAGATTGAGGAATTCCGCGAGCGTCGCCGCGTATTCGGGAACGACATCGATGGCGCCCTTGGCGAGCTGGGGCTCGTAGATCTCGCGGTTCTCGACGGTCTTGACCGAGGCGGAGTATCCGGCGTCGGCCAGAACCTGCTTGTAGAGCTCCGCCATCACCTTCGACTCGGTGAACCCGGCGGCGCCGATGACGACCGTGCCCTTCTTACCGCTCCCCGCCGAGCCGGAGCCGGCCTTGTCGCTCTTGCCGCCCTCAAGGCTGTCCCCGCCGCACGCGGTGAGTCCGGTGGTGAGCGCGCCGACGGCGACCGCCGCCACGGCGATCCGTCGCGTTCTGCTGTTCATCGTTGTCCACCCAATCGAAAGCCGGAATGATCGAAAAGCCTTGACGAGATATCAAGTTGGCGTCCCGCCCGCCGCGGCGCCCGTCGGGGTTTCAGCCCGCCGCGCCGCCCGGCCGGGTTTCAGCGCGCCGCGCCGGAGCGGCCCTTCATCGGATCGAGAACCCGCCCCGCGCCCGCCAGGACGCCCTCCACGAGCAGCGCGAGCAACGCCACCAGGACCGCGCCGGCGACCACCTGAGGGGTGTCCTGGAGGTTGAACCCGGCCGTGATGATCCGCCCGAGCCCGCCCTTGCCGGCCATCGCGGCGAGCGTCGCCGTGGCGATCACCTGCACCGCCGCCAGCCGGATCCCGGTCATGACCATCGGGTACGCCAGCGGGAGTTCGACCCGCCGGAACACCTGTCCCCCACTCATCCCCATCCCCCGCGCCGCCTCCACGACGGCCCGGTCGACCTCGCGCATCCCGATGTAGGCGTTGGTCAGCAGCGGCGGCACCGCGAACAGTACGAGCGCGATGAACGTCGGCAGTTCCCCGTGGCGGCCCAGCGGCGTCAGGGTGAGCAGGACGAGCACCGCGAGCGTGGGTACCGCGCGGCCCGCGTTCGAGATGTTGACCGCGAGGCCGCCGCCCTTGCCGATGTGCCCGAGCCACAGCGCGAGCGGCAGGGCGATCAGGCAGGACACGGCGAGAGTGACGCCGCTGAAGTACAGATGCTCGGCCAGGCGATGCCACACCCCCTTCTCGCCCTGCCAGTTGGCCCCTGTCGTCAGCCAGTCGTAGGCCCCCGATATCGCGCTCATGCCGCCTGCGCCGCCTTCTCCTTACGTCGCTCCGTGTCGCCGGAGCCGCCACCCGGGCGGTCCGGACTGCCGGAGCGGTCCGTGCGTCTGCGTATGCGGGTCGTCCCGGACGCGACGCGGGTCCAGGGGGTCAGCCACCGCTGGAGGCCGAGCAGCAGCAGATCGGCGCCCACGGCGAGGAGCACGCACAGCACGGACGCCGTGAGCACCTGGGCCTTGAAGTCGCTGTCGAGCCCGTCCATGATCAGCGTGCCCAGGCCGCCGTAGTCGACGATCGCGCCGACCGTCGTCAGCGCGACCGTGGAGACCGTGGCGATCCGCACGCCCGCGAGCATGGCGGGCAGCGCCAGCGGCAGTTCGACCTCCCACAACAGCCGGACCGGCCCGTACCCCATGCCGCGGGCCGCTTCTCTGGCCTCGTCCGGCACGGCCTGGAGGCCCGCCAGGAAATTCCGCACCAGGATCGTCAGGGTGTAGAGGACGAGTCCGGTGATCACGAGCGAGGCGGAGAGCCCGAACAGCGGGAGCAGCAGCGAGAACATGGCCAGCGACGGGATCGTGTAGAGCACCGTCGTCAGGCCGAGCACCGGGCCCGCGAAGGCGCGCCGGTGGCGGGCCAGGAGGGCCAGCGGGAAGGCGATCAGCACGCCGATCACGACGGAAGCGGCCGTGATGCCGATGTGCTGGACGACCGCGTCGACCAGCTCCGGCCTGCGGGTGCGCAGGTATTCCCCGCACACCCACTCATTGGTCACCATGCAATTGGGACTGCTCACCCGCCCCACCTCCCCCGAATCCCCGTACATATGTCTTGAAACCGCTCGCGCGAGCGCCTGATTCCGACTGCGGACGACCCTAGCCCCCACCACTGACAATCGCCGAGACCCCTCGTCACGACGCAACATGGCCTTCACACAGCGGCCGCCCACAGGCAGCGACTGCCCGGCACAATGGGGACCCATGATCCGGTTCGAGCACGTCACCAAGCGCTATGCCGACGGGACAACGGCCGTCGACGACCTGTCCTTCGAGGTGAACGAGGGGGAACTCGTCACGCTCGTCGGCCCGTCGGGCTGTGGCAAGACCACCACGATGAAGATGGTCAACCGGCTCATCGAACCGAGCGAGGGCCGGATATTGCTCGACGGCGACGACATATCCGGCATCGACCCGGTCCAACTCCGGCGCCGCATCGGCTATGTGATCCAGCAGGTCGGCCTCTTCCCGCACAAGACGGTCCTCGACAACACGGCAACCGTCCCGCACCTCCTCGGCGTCAAGCGCGCCAAGGCCCGCGAGCGCGCCGCCGAACTGCTCGACCTCGTCGGACTCGACCCGCGCACCTTCGGCGACCGCTACCCCGACCAGCTCTCCGGCGGACAGCGCCAACGGGTCGGCGTGGCACGGGCGTTGGCGGCGGATCCGCCCGTACTCCTGATGGACGAGCCGTTCGGCGCGGTCGACCCGGTCGTGCGCGAACATCTGCAGAACGAGTTCCTGCGCCTCCAGCAGGCCGTGCGCAAGACGGTCCTGTTCGTCACCCACGACATCGAGGAGGCCGTCCGGCTCGGCGACCGGATCGCCGTGTACGGGCAGGGCCGGATCGAGCAGTTCGACACCCCGTCGACCGTACTCGGCGCGCCCGCGACCGAGTACGTGGCCGACTTCGTCGGCGCGGACCGCGGCCTCAAGCGCCTGTCCGTCACGCCCATCGAGGAGAGCGACCTGGAGCAGCCGCCCGTCGTACATCTCGACGACCCGCTGCCGGCGAAGCTCGCCGCCCCCTGGGCGGTGGTCCTCGACGGCGACAACAACCTGCACGGCTGGATCTCCGCGGAGCACGCGCGCGTGCACAGCGGCACGGTCCGCGAGCATGCCCGCCGTATGGAGGCGTGGCTGCCGGTCGGGGCCTCCCTCAAGCAGGCGTTCGCCACGATGCTCCAGCACGACGCGGGCTGGATCGCCGTCATCGACGAGCACAGCGAGGGCCGCTTCCTCGGCGTCCTCACCCCCGCGCGGCTGCACGAGGCGCTGCGCCGCTCGACGGCGGCGGACGCCCGGGACATCCCGCGCGCGGAGGTCGAACTGGAGACGGTGACGGGGGCCTGAGGGTTCGTGAGCCCCGAAGCGTGAGCCCCCGGAGCCCCCAAGCCCCTACTCCGTGATGCGCGCGCTCACCCACGCCAGCGTGGCCGGGATCTCGCGGCGCCAGGTGTTGAAGTTGTGGCCGCCGCTGTCCAGGACGATCGACGAGACACCGGTGGGCGGCTTCACCTCGCGGATGAACCTCATCGTGTTCCCGTAGTTGCTCTCGCCGTGCCTGCTCGTGGTGACCAGCAGCGACGTGGCGGGCGGCCTCCCGTGTTCCAGGGTCCACATCAGGTCGGCGTGCCGCTCCAGTGCCTCGTCGCCGTGGAAGAGGTCGCCCGTGGTGGGGTCGACGGGCGCCTTGTAGTACGCGGACAGGCCCGCCCCCGCGCCGTAGACCCGGGGGTGGTGCATGGCGAGTTTCAGGGCGCAGTAGCCGCCCGTGGAGTCGCCCACGATGCCCCAGCCGCCGGACTTCCTGTTCACCCTGTAGTGCGCCGAGATGACCTGGGGCAGGTCCTGGGCGAAGAACGTCTCCGTCTGCGGGCCGCCCGGCACGTCCACGCACTCCGTGTCCCGCGGCGGCGCCACGGTCGGGCGCATCATCACCAGGATCATCGGCCGCATCGCGCCCGCCCTGGCCTGTTCGTGGGCGGTGGTCGGGTAGCGCAGTCCCTTGATGAGCGCCTCGGCGGTGCCGGGATAGCCGGTGAGGACGACCGAGGCGGGGAAAGTGTGGTCTCTGTAGTGGTGCCTGAAGTACTCGGGCGGCAGATAGACGTACGCGGACGTGGCGATGTGCGAGCGCTTCCCGACGATGTCGACCTTCTGGATCTGGCCGCCGACCTTGGGCCGTGAGCCGCCCTGCACGTTCACGTACCGCGTGCCGACCACCTGCAGGGGCCCCCGGGTGCTCACTGCGCCGAGGTCCGTGACCACGCCCTGGCCCTGCTCCCGCCCGAGGAGGTCGTCCCACGTGGCGTAGAACCCGAACGCCTGGTTGACGCCGAGTCCGACCGAGAGGAACAGCGCGAGCTGCGTCGCGAGCAGCAGGCCCACCCGCCCGGCGACGGATCCCCAGGTGCGGCCCGCCAGGCGCGGCCACAGCCAGACCGTGCCGGCGAAGAGGAGCACGGCCAGAATGACCGTGAGCGCAAGGACCTTGCTGCTCGTGAGACCCATCGTGCTGTAACCGCCTACGCTTTCTGGCTTCTGAACCTTTTCCGCCGGTTTACCTGGCCGAGTGAACCCGCCTCCCACAAGTCCCGTCCTAGAGGGCGCAATGTGACCGGATGCCGGAAATGGCACCGGCTTCGAGCTCTCTCGCGGAACCATGGGATGCGATGTCTGTCAGGGTAGATGCTGATATGTCAGGCGAGGTTCCGGGCAGAACGCAGCATCTGCGCCGGATACTGCGGGGCCCCCGGCCCGAGGCTGTCCCCACCCTGATCGCCCGGGCCTGCATCCTCGTCGGACTCCTCGACATCGCGGCGGGCGTCTTCCCGCGGTTCCGGCACAGCCGCATGTACGCGCTGGCCGAGGTCCTGCCCGGCGCCCTCGGCCCGTTCGCGGCCGCACTCGCCATCAGTACGGGCGTCCTGCTGCTCCTCCTCGCGCACGGGCTGCGCCGCCGAAAGCGGCGGGCCTGGCGCGCGGCCGTGGTGCTCCTGCCCCTCGGCGCGCTCGCGCAGTTCGCGTACCGGCACTCTCTGTTCGGTGTGCTGATCCCGCTCGTACTGCTCACGATGCTGCTGCGCCACCGGAGTGAGTTCGCGGCGCTGCCCGACCCGCGCAGCCGCTGGCGGGCGCTGGCGAACTTCGTGCTCATGGGCGCCGGTTCCATCGTCATCGGCCTCGCCATCGTGAGCGCCCACCCGAAGAAGCTGGTGGGCGACCCGAGCCTGTCCGACCGTCTGGAACACGTCCTGTACGGCCTGTTCGGCATGGACGGGCCCGTCGACTACGCGGGCCGCACCTCCTGGACCGTGGCCTGCTCGCTCGGCGCGCTCGGCCTGCTCACCGCGCTGACGACCATCTATCTGGCGTTCCGCCCCGAACACCCGGCCGCACGCCTCACCGAGGACGACGAGGCGCGGCTGCGCTCCCTCCTGGACAAGCACGGCGCCCGGGACTCCCTCGGCCACTTCGCGCTCCGCCGCGACAAGGGGGTCGTCTTCTCGCCCAGCGGCAAGGCTGCCGTCTGCTACCGCGTCGTGTCGGGCGTGATACTCGCGAGCGGCGACCCCGTCGGGGACGTGGAGGCGTGGCCCGGAGCCATCGAGCGGTTCATGGACGAGGCCAAGGCCCACTCGTGGACCCCGGCCGTCATGGGCTGCTCCGAGAGGGGCGGCGAGGTCTGGACCCGCGAGACCGGCCTCGACGCACTCGAACTGGGCGACGAGGCGGTGGTGGACACCGCGGATTTCTCCCTGGCCGGGCGTGCGATGCGCAACGTACGCCAGATGGTCAAGAGGATCGAGCGCAATGGCTACGAGACCAGGGTGCGGCGCATCCGTGACCTCGGCGACCAGGAGCTGGAGCGGATCAGGCGCGCCGCCGACGACTGGCGCGGCACCGACACCGAACGCGGCTTCTCCATGGCGCTCGGCCGCATCGGCGACGCCGCGGACGGCGACTGCCTGGTCGCCACGGCCCACAAGGCCGACGACCCGGCCGGCCCCCACGGCGACCTGAAGGCCGTACTTCACTTCGTCCCCTGGGGCACCGACGGCGTCTCCCTCGACCTGATGCGCCGCGACCGCGCCGCCGACCCCGGCATGAACGAACTCCTCATCGTGGCCACCCTCCAGGCCGCCCCGAAGCTCGGCATCACGCGGATCTCGCTGAACTTCGCAATGTTCCGCGCAGCCCTCGCGCGCGGCGAGAAGATCGGCGCAGGCCCGGTCCTGAGGGCCTGGCGCGGGCTGCTCGTCTTTCTGTCCCGCTGGTTCCAGATCGAGTCGCTGTACCGGTTCAACGCGAAGTTCCGGCCGCGCTGGGAGCCCCGCTTCGTGGTCTACCGCTCCCCGCGCGACCTGCCCCGGATCGGCTTCGCCGCCATGCAGGCGGAGGGCTTCGTGAACCTCGGCATGCCGCGCGTCCTGCGGCGGCGTACGGCCGCGCCCCGGCCCTGCGCCCACGACGGCGCGTCCGACGGCGGTCAGCGCGGAGTACGGGCCGCCTGAGGCCGGTCCGGTATCCCACCGTGGCACGGCCACCGGGCCGCCGGGCCTAGGCTTGAAGGCATGAGCACGTCGCAGGGCCGTCGCGGCCACGTCACAGGCCTTCCCGAATGGGACCGCTGCGCGGTCATGGGAGTCGTCAATGTGACGCCCGATTCCTTCTCCGACGGGGGCCGCTGGTTCGACACGACGGCCGCCGTGAAACACGGCCTCGACCTGGTCGCACAGGGCGCCGACCTCATCGACGTCGGCGGCGAGTCGACCCGCCCCGGCGCCACCCGCGTCGACGAGGACGAGGAGCTCAAGCGCGTCATCCCCGTCGTGCGGGGCCTGTCCTCCGAGGGCGTCGCCGTGTCCGTCGACACGATGCGTGCCTCCGTGGCCGAGCGCTCCCTGGCGGCCGGCGCCTCCCTCGTCAACGACGTCAGCGGCGGCCTCGCCGACCCGGCGATGATCCCCGTCGTCGCCGCGGCGGGCGCCCCCTTCGTCGTCATGCACTGGCGCGGCTTCCTGGAGGGCGGCAACGTCAAGGGCACGTACGAGGACGTGGTCTCCGAAGTCGTCGCCGAGCTCCACGCGCGCGTAGAGGCCGTCATCGAGGGCGGCATCACCCCCGAGCGCATCGTCCTCGACCCTGGCCTCGGCTTCTCCAAGGAGGCCGCCCACGACCTGAAGCTCCTGGCCCACCTGGAAGAGCTGCGCGCGGTGGGCCACCCCCTGCTGGTCGCCGCCTCCCGCAAGCGGTTCCTCGGCCATGTGCTGGCCGGCGACCAGGGCGCCCCGCCCCCGGCCCGCGAGCGCGACGCCGCCACGGCCGCCGTCTCCGCGATCGCGGCCCATCAGGGCGCCTGGGCGGTCCGCGTCCACGAGGTCCGCGCCACGGCGGACGCGGTCCGTGTCGCCCGCGCGGTAGAGGGAGCCCAGTGACCCGACCGAGGGAGCCCGACGAGCCGCGCGGTGCGGCAGCCCGGCGCACCGACGCGGCGGCCGTGGACCGCGCCAACCGCGCCTTCTACGAGGCACTGGAGCGGGGCGACTTCGAACTGCTGACGGCGCTCTGGCTCGCCCCCGAGGACGTCTCGTACAGCGAGGACTCCGACGAGGCCGAGGACACGTCCATCAGCTGCGTGCACCCCGGCTGGCCCGTGCTCACCGGCCGCGGCGAGGTCCTGCGCTCGTACGCGCTGATCATGGCGAACACCGAGTACATCCAGTTCTTCCTCACGGATGTGCACATCAGCATCGTCGCCGACACGGCTCTGATCAACTGCACCGAGAACATCCTCAGCGGCGGCCCGGCCCCCGAGGAGGGCGACGAACTCGGCCCGCTCGTCGGCCAGCGCGTCGTCGCCACAAATGTGTTCCGTCGCACACGTGACGGCTGGAAACTGTGGTCGCACCACGCGTCGCCCGTACTCGCCGAGTCCGAGACCGAGGGCGACGCCGACGAGGAAAACGACGAGACACCCTCCTGAGTCGCTCCTGACGGGGTAGGCGGGTCCACGTGGTGCCCCCACGTGATTGCCGGAGCGCGCTGGTGGGTAGGGGCGCCGCTACCAGCGGTGAGCCGCCCTGTCCATAGCCCCCGCGGGCGAGCGCTGTCGGTGCTCGCAGGTAGATTCGATCGAGGCTGGTGTGCCGACCGCACTCGGTACGAACCCGCCGCTACCGACGATTGCAGGAGTGATTCGCGTGGATCGTGTCGCGCTGCGCGGCCTCAAGGCCCGCGGGCACCATGGCGTCTTCCCCAAGGAACGCGAGGAAGGCCAGACCTTCATCGTGGACCTGGTGCTCGGACTGGACACACGCGCGGCCGCGGCCGACGACGACCTGGCGAAGACCGTGCACTACGGCATCGTGGCGGAGGAGGTCGTGGCCGTCGTCGAAGGCGATCCGGTCGATCTCATCGAGACGCTCGCCGAGCGCATCGCCGGGACGTGCCTGAAGCACGAAGGAGTCCTGGAGGTCGAGGTCTGCGTCCACAAGCCGGACGCCCCGATCACCGTCCCCTTCGACGATGTGACCGTCACCATCACCCGGAGCCGAGTATGACTGCATCTTTCACCGAGGGCCCCAGCGACCCGACCGTACAGCCGGTGCCCGCCTCCGTGGTCGAACAGGTGGACGCGGCCGACACCACACTCTCCAACCCCAAACGCGCGGTGCTCGCCCTCGGCTCGAACCTGGGGAACCGCCTCGAGACGCTTCAGGGCGCCATCGACGCGATGGAGGACACCCCCGGCGTCCGCGTGAAGGCCGTCTCGCCCGTCTACGAGACCGAGCCGTGGGGCGTCGAGCCGGGCAGCCAGCCCGCGTACTTCAACGCGGTGATCGTGCTCCGCACGACCCTTCCCCCGTCCTCCCTCCTGGAGCGGGCGCACGCCGTCGAGGAGGCCTTCCACCGCGTCCGTGACGAGCGCTGGGGCGCCCGCACGATCGACGTCGACATCGTCACGTACGCCGACGTCGTCTCCGACGACCCGGTCCTCACGCTCCCTCACCCGCGCGCGCACCAGCGGGCCTTCGTCCTCGCCCCCTGGTTCGACGTGGAGCCGGAGGCGCAGCTGCCGGGCCACGGACCGGTCGCGGAGCTGCTCGCCGCGGTCACCCGCGAAGGCGTCGCGCCGCGCGCCGACCTGGAACTCCAGCTGCCCGAATAGCCGTTAGGGTCATGCGGGCACACGAAGACAGCGCGGGGACTGAGGGGCGACCACCGGAATGAAGCAACTGCGCATCAGGACGCTGGCCGGCCTCTTCCTGGTCGCCGGTGTACTGAGCTGGGCGGGCGCCCGCCTGTGGGATTCGATCGGCACGCTGCCGAAGGTCCCGCTGGCGGCGCCGATCGTCCTCGCCGTGATCGCCGTCATCCTGCTGGCGACCGCGCTCTCCATCCGGGCCCGGCTGCGCGCCCAGCGCGAGCGGCGCCCCGGCGCCAAGGGCGTCGACCCGCTGATGGCGGCCCGCGCCCTCGTCTTCGGCCAGGCCAGCGCCCTGGTCGCCGCCCTGGTCGCCGGGATGTACGGCGGCACGGGCGCCTACCTGCTCGAGCACCTCGACGTCCCGCCCCGCCGCGACCAGGCGATCTACGCCGGTTTCTCGGTCCTCACCGGCATCGCCGTGATAGCGGCCGCCCTCTTCCTGGAGCACGTCTGCAAGCTCCCTGAGGACAACGACGAGGACCACGGCGGGGCCGCACCGGCGGCCTGACCCGCCGAGGGCCTGACCCGCCGAGGGCCTGACCCGCCGAGGGCCCGGGGGCCACCGAGGGCCCGCGACGTGCCTGCCGCATGCCCGCAAGGGCTCAGCGCGCGATGATCAGGCTCATCGCCTCGTTGCGCGTCGCCGGGTCGCGCAGCTGGCCGCGCACCGCGGACGTGATGGTCTTCGCGCCCTGCTTGCGCACCCCGCGCATCGTCATGCACATGTGCTCGCACTCGACGACCACGATCACCCCGCGCGGCTCCAGGATCTCCATCAGGGAGTCGGCGATCTGCGTGGTCAGACGCTCCTGGACCTGCGGGCGCCGGGCGTAGACGTCCACGAGGCGGGCCAGCTTCGACAAGCCCGTGATCTTGCCGTCGCCCGACGGGATGTAGCCGACGTGGGCGACGCCGACGAACGGCACCAGATGATGCTCACAGCTGCTCTGGACCTCGATGTCCTTCACCAGGACCATCTCGTCGTGACCGAGGTCGAACGTCGTCGTCAGGACGTCCTCGGGCTTCTGCCACAGGCCCGCGAATATCTCCTTGTACGCCCGAGCCACCCGCGCCGGCGTCTCCTTGAGGCCCTCGCGGTCCGGGTCCTCGCCGACCGCGATGAGCAGCTCACGCACAGCGTTCTCGGCCCGCTTCTCGTCGAACTCGCCGATCGGCCCCTCGCCGTCCAGCGTCACCGGGTCGGTCATCTGTGCCTCTTCCTTGAACAAAGAACCGCGTCCCCCACACCGTAAGGCGTGGGGGACGCGGTTATCCATTCCGGGGTGATCAGACCTCGGGACTGTCCGTAGGAGCGATGTCCAGCCCGGACTCGACGCCCGTTGCCGTGCCGTTCGAACCGTTCGTCAGTGACAGCTCCCTGGGGGAGAGCACCGGCGGGCGGGTCGAGGGGGTACGGCGGGAGGAGCCGGTCCACGCGGGGCGGGCCGGGCGCTTCACGATCAGAGCGAAGATCTCGGCGATCTGCTCCTTGTTCAGCGTTTCCTTCTCCAGAAGCGCGAGGACCAGGTTGTCGAGAACGTCTCGGTTCTCGACGAGGATCTCCCAGGCCTCGTTGTGCGCGGTCTCGATGAGCTTCTTGACCTCTTCGTCGACGAGCGCGGCGACCTCTTCCGAGTAGTCGCGCTGGTGCCCCATCTCCCGGCCGAGGAACGGCTCGGTGTTGTCGCCGCCGAACTTGATCGCGCCGAGCCGCTCGGTCATGCCGTACTGCGTGACCATGGCCCGCGCGGTCGTGGTCGCCTTCTCGATGTCGTTCGCCGCGCCCGTGGTCGGATCGTGGAAGACCAGCTCCTCGGCCGCGCGCCCGCCCAGCATGTAGGCGAGCTGGTCGAGCATCTCGTTGCGCGTGGTGGAGTACTTGTCCTCGTCGGGCAGGACCATCGTGTAACCGAGGGCCCGTCCACGGGACAGGATCGTGATCTTGTGCACCGGGTCGGAGTTGGGTGAAGCCGCCGCGACCAGGGCATGTCCGCCCTCGTGGTACGCGGTGATCTTCTTCTCCTTGTCGGACATGATCCGGGTCCGCTTCTGCGGGCCCGCCACCACGCGGTCGATCGCCTCGTCCAGCATCGAGTTGTCGACGAGCTTGAGGTCGCTGCGCGCCGTGAGGAGCGCCGCTTCGTTCAGCACGTTCGCCAGATCGGCGCCGGTGAAGCCCGGGGTACGCCGGGCGACGGCGGAGAGGTCGACATCGGGTGCGACCGGCTTGCCCTTCTGGTGAACCTTGAGGATCTCCAGACGGCCCTGCATGTCCGGGCGGTCGACCGCGATCTGCCGGTCGAAACGTCCCGGGCGCAGCAGTGCCGGGTCGAGGATGTCGGGCCGGTTCGTGGCGGCGATCAGGATGACGCCGCCCTTCACGTCGAAGCCGTCCATCTCGACGAGCAACTGGTTGAGCGTCTGCTCGCGCTCGTCGTGACCGCCGCCGAGACCCGCACCACGGTGCCGGCCGACAGCGTCGATCTCGTCGACGAAGACGATCGCCGGGGCGTTCGCCTTGGCCTGCTCGAACAGGTCACGGACTCGGGAGGCACCGACACCGACGAACATCTCGACGAAGTCGGAACCCGAGATCGAGTAGAAGGGAACCCCCGCCTCACCGGCAACGGCGCGCGCGAGCAGCGTCTTACCGGTTCCGGGCGGGCCGTAGAGCAGCACACCCTTGGGGATCTTGGCGCCGACGGCCTGGAACTTCGCCGGCTCCTGGAGGAACTCCTTGATCTCGTGGAGCTCCTCGACGGCCTCGTCCGAGCCCGCCACATCGGCGAACGTCGTCTTCGGGGTGTCCTTGGTGATGAGCTTCGCCTTGGACTTCCCGAACTGCATGACTCGGGAGCCGCCGCCCTGCATCTGATTCATCAGGAACAGGAAGACGACGACGATCAGGACAAAGGGGAGCAGGGAGAGCAAAATCCCCACGAAGGCGTTCTGCTTCGTCGGAGCGACGGTGTACCCGTCGGGGATCTGCTTGCTCTCGAACTTGGCCTGCAGATCCTTGGCCACCTCGACGCCCTGGTCGCCGATGTAGCTCGCCTGGATCTTGCTGCTGCCCTGGACCTTCTGGCCGTCCTTGAGCTCGACCTTGATGTTGTTTTCGTCGCCGGTGGTCAGCTTGGCCGACTGCACCTTGTTGTCGTCGATGGCCTGAATGACCTGGCCGGTGTCCACCGTCTTGTAGCCACCGGACGAACCGACGACCTGCATCAACACGACCACGGCAAGGACGGCCAGCACGATCCACATGACCGGCCCACGGAAGTATCGCTTCACGTCCATCCCTACGGAGCGATGCCGCCCCGTCCCTCCTGCCATAGTGAGTTTGATAAAGGCTGTTTTGAAGACTGTTCTTCGGACGGTACCCCAGCATTGTCACCCGAAGTCGCAGGGGACGGCTGGGAATCTCGCCCACGCATGCTCCAACGGCGGGAAACCCGCAAGGGTTCCCGACCGTCTCACATGGCTTCGGCGGCCGTTCAGCCGCCGTAGACGTGGGGAGCCAGAGTGCCGACGAACGGCAGGTTCCGGTACTTCTCCGCGTAGTCCAGGCCGTACCCGACGACGAACTCGTTCGGGATCTCGAACCCGGTCCACTTCACGTCGATGGCCACCTTCGCCGCCTCCGGCTTGCGCAGCAGCGTGCAGACCTCGAGGCTCGCGGGCTCGCGGGTGCCGAGGTTGGTGAGCAGCCACGACAGCGTCAGGCCGGAGTCGATGATGTCCTCGACGATCAGGACGTGCTTGCCCTTGATGTCGGTGTCGAGGTCCTTGAGGATCCGCACGACGCCGGACGACTGGGTGCCCGCGCCGTACGAGGACACCGCCATCCAGTCCATCGTGACGGGGGTGGACAGCGCACGCGCCAGGTCCGCCATGACCATCACGGCGCCCTTGAGGACACCGACGATCAGCAGGTCCTTGCCCGCGTATTCCGCATCGATCTTCGCGGCCAGCTCAGCCAGCTTCGCGTCGATCTCTTCCTTGGTGATGAGCACCGACTGAAGGTCGGTGCCCATGTCTTTCGCGTCCACCCGCATCACTTTCGGTCGTCCCACCGGCCGCTGAAGGACTCGCGCCCCTCGTCAGCCTTGCCGGATGACCAGTCTGCCACCCTGGCGCTGAGCCACGACCTTGCCGGGGAGGTTGATCTCCCCCTGGCCGCGCCAACCGGTGATCAAACGGTCGACCTCTTCGATGTGCCGGGCGAACAGAGCGCCCGCCGGGGCGCCGGCCTCGATGGCCGCGCGGCGCAGTACACGGCGGCGTACGGCGGGCGGCAGCGCGTAGAGCTTGGCGCACTCCAGGAGGCCCGCGGGGTCCCGCACCATGGATTCGGCCTGCGCGGCCCACGTGTCCAGGGCGTCGGCGTCGTCACGGGACAACTGGGCCGTACGGGCGAGCGCCTCGACGACGCCCTTGCCGAGCGCCTTCTCCAGGGCGGGCAGCCCCTCGTGGCGCAGCCGGGAGCGCGTGTACGCCGGATCGGCGTTGTGGGGGTCGTCCCAGACGGGCAGCGACTGGGCCATGCACGCCTTGCGGGCGGTCTGGCGGTCGACGTGCAGGAAGGGCCTGCGGTAACGGCCGTCGACCCCCGAGGTCGCGGCCATTCCCGACAGGGAGCGGATGCCGGAGCCGCGGGCGAGGCCGAGCAGGACCGTCTCTGCCTGATCGTCGCGGGTGTGGCCGAGAAGGATCGCGGCGGCGCCGTGCTGGTCCGCGGCGGCGTCGAGCGCGGCGTATCTGGCGTCCCTCGCGGCGGCTTCGGGCCCGCCGTCGCGGCCGACGTGCACGGCCGCGGACTCGACGGGGTCGAGGCGCAGGGCGGTGAGCCGCGCGACGACTTCGGCGGCGCGGAGATCCGAGCCGGGCTGCAGACCGTGGTCGACCGTCACGCCACCGGCGCGGATGCCGAGCTTGGGGGCCTCGAAGGCGAGGGCGGAGGCGAGCGCCATGGAGTCGGCACCGCCGGAGCAGGCGACAAGCACCAGGGGCGGGGTGCGCGGGGCTTCTGGCACCGTCCGGGGGGCGCTTTGGTCGTTGAGTACGTCGTGAAGTACGCGGCGGACCGCCAGGCGTATCGCCGCGACCGCAGGATGGGGACCCATGTCCGGTTCCCTTCATGAAGTTTTCGGTGGGGGTGTGGCTCGGACTAGTCACTCAACTGTGACTCGGTGATTCAGTCACTCAGAGTGTGTCGATGGTGACAGAGCCGGGCCATTCCCCGAGCATTGCACGCCTACCCAGGGCCCACGGTCCCTCGGATGGGTGATTACGGGGGCGTTCTCCTGCCGTTGGCCGTATTTGTTTCACGACCCTGCCTTACGGTGCACCCTCCGACTTGCGGTGCACCCGCGCGACCCAGTCCGCCGGTTTGGCGATCTCCGCCTTGGTGGGGAGCGTGTTCGGCGATGTCCATACGCGATTGAATCCGTCCATACCCACCTCGTTCACCACGGCCCTGACGAACCGCTCGCCGTCGCGGTACTGGCGCAGCTTCGCGTCGAGGCCCAGGAGCTTGCGCAGCGCCAGGTCCAGGCGGGACGCACCCTTCTGACGGCGCTCCTTGAACTTCTCCCTGATCTCGGCAACCGACGGCACCACCGCGGGCCCGACCCCGTCCATCACGAAGTCCGCGTGCCCTTCGAGCAGCGACATCACGGCGGTGAGCCGGGCGAGGATCTCGCGCTGGGCCGGGGACTGCACGAGCTCGACCAGGGAGCGGCCCCCGTCGTCGCCCTCGCCCTGCTCGCCCTCGGGGCGTGCGCCCGCCAGGGACTGGGCCGCCTCCCGGATGCGCTCCAGGAACGTCATCGGGTCGACGTCGGTCTCGGCGAGGAATGACTGGATCTCGCCCTCGAGGTGGTCACGCAGCCAGGGCACGGCCGTGAACTGCGTGCGGTGCGTCTCCTCGTGCAGGCACACCCAGAGCCTGAAGTCGTGCGGATCCACGTCGAGTTCGCGCTCCACGTGCACGATGTTCGGCGCGACGAGGAGCAGTCTTCCGCCGCCGTTCGGCGCGGCCGGCAGGTCCCGGGTGGCGGGGGCGAAGGTCTCGTACTGCCCGAGGACGCGGGAGGACAGGAACGACAGCAGCATGCCGAGCTCGACGCCCGTGACCTTGCCGCCGACGGCGCCGAGGACCGCTCCGCCGGGGCCGGAGCCGCGCCGCTCCTCCATCTTGTCCAGGAGGGGCTTGAGGAGCTCCCTGAACCCCGCCACGTTCGCCCGGACCCAGCCGGGGCGGTCGACGACGAGGACGGGCGTGTCGTGCGCCTCCTCGGTGGCCATCCGTGTGAAGCCCCGAACGTGTTCCTCGGAGGCCTTGGCGTGCCGGCGCAGCTCCGCGACGATCGTCCGCGCCTCGTCCCGGGTCACCTCCGGACCCGGCCGCACGAGTCGGGTCGCGGTCGCCACCGCGAGATTCCAGTCGACCATCCCAGAAGCACCACCGATGCTCGTCATGCGTCAACCGTACGTGCTCGGGTCCTGGTGCACAGGGCCTTGGCCCCGGACAGCGCCCCGGTTGTGCCCCCTAGGGGACACGGCCGGGACAGGCGGGGCCGGGGTGCGGGGCGGGTCAGCGGCAGCCGCAGTTCGCGACCGTCGACGCGAGCCGGTCCAGGGCCGCCTGAGCCTGTCCCGGGTTCACGGTGCCGTCCGTCATGAACGCGAAGACCAGGAGCCGACCGTCCGCGTCGACGACCGTTCCGGCCAGCGTGTTCACCCCGGTCAGCGTGCCGGTCTTGGCCCGTACGAGGCCGATGCCCGCCGCGTCTGCCGCGTCGGTGTACCGCTTGCTCAGCGTGCCCGTGAAGCCGGCGACGGGCAGTCCGGTGAGGACCGGGCGCAGCCCGGGGCGCTCGCGTTCGACGGCGTGCGCGAGGACCTGGGTGAGCAGGTCGGCGGAGACCTTGTCGGCGCGGTCGAGGCCGCTGCCGTCCGCGAAGTGGCTTCCGGAGAGCGGGAGTCGGAGCTTGTCCAGCTCCTTACGGATCGCCTCGCCCCCGCCGTCGAAGCTCGCGGCCTCGTCCGTGGCGAGCGCCACCTGACGGGCCAGGGCCTCCGCGATGTCGTTGTCACTGTGCGTCAGCATGCGCTCGACCAGGGCCGACACGGGCGGCGACGACACCTTGGCCAGCTTCTCGGCGTTGCCCGACACCTTGCCCGGGCCCGGCTCGCCCTTCGTCTTGATGCCGCGGTCATGCAGCAGATCCGCGAACTTCCGCGCGGCGGCGGCCGCCGGGTCGGACTCGCGGGGCGCCGGGCCGCTCGACGAGTCGTCCATGCGCGCCTCGTCGGCCATCAGGGCGCTGACCGGCGCGATGTTCTCGTTGGGCCCGATGGGGTGCAGGAGCGGTCCCGAGTAGAGCGAGGTGTCGTACGAGAGCGTGATCTCGTCCGTGTCCCGGTCCTTGAGTTCCTTCGCGGTGGCGTCGGCGAGGGCGCGCAGGCTCGCGTTCGGTCCGGCGTCCTTGCGGGCGGTGAGCGTGGGGTCGCCGCCGCCGACGAGGACGACCTCGTGCGCCGACGAGCCGGGCCCGATGACGGTCTTCGTGTCGATGCGGTGGTCGGATCCCGGCATCGACAGGGCGGCGACCGCCGTGGCGAGCTTGGTGGTCGACGCGGGCGTCAGGGCGTCGCCGGAGCTCTTGCCGTACAGCCGCTCGCCGGTGGCCGCGTCGACGACGGCCGCGGTGCGCCGCTTGCCGAGGGCCGGGTCGTTCAGGAGCGGGTCGAGCACGTCGGCGAGCGCGCCCTTGGTGGGGCCGGGGACCGAGTCGCCCGGCGCCGCGAGGACGGCACGGGCGCTCGGGGCGATGTCCGGCTCGTCGGGGCGCCCGTCGCGGCCGTGATCTGTGCCACCCCCGGCCTCCTGGGACACAGCCCGGCGCGCCTCCGCCGTACGCTGACCGCTGGAGTCCCACGGACCGGCCGAGGCCACCGCCACGGCCGAGAGCGCCAGGCCCAGGGTGGCAGCGCCCGCTGTGAGCTGCCAGGTCTTGACCTTCGTAAGCACCTTCACTGCCTGTGAAACTGCCTGCGAAGCCTTGCGCTCGGGCACCACGGACCAGCCCCTTTCGCGATCACACACCTGCGTGAGGGACACTTAACCACCAGTCGTATGTGTTGATCATGGAGGAGCCACCGGTGGAGTTCGACGTCACGATCGAGATTCCGAAGGGTTCGCGGAACAAGTACGAGGTGGACCACGAGACCGGTCGGATCCGCCTGGACCGTCGACTCTTCACCTCGACCAGCTACCCGGCCGACTACGGATTCGTCGAGAACACGCTCGGTGAGGACGGGGACCCGCTGGACGCGCTGGTCATCCTGGAGGAGCCGACCTTCCCCGGCTGCCTCATCAAGTGCCGCGCCATCGGCATGTTCCGGATGACGGACGAGGCCGGCGGCGACGACAAGCTGCTGTGCGTCCCCGCCTCGGACCCCCGCGTGGAGCACCTGCGCGACATTCACCACGTGTCCGAGTTCGACCGCCTGGAGATCCAGCACTTCTTCGAGGTCTACAAGGACCTGGAGCCCGGCAAGTCCGTCGAGGGCGCCGACTGGGTCGGCCGCACGGAAGCCGAGGCCGAGATCGAGCGGTCCTACAAGCGCTTGAAGGACCAGGGCGGTCACTGACCTCCCCCGCCACTCACGGGCTGTCCGACTCCTTCGGGGGTGGGGCGGCCCGTTCGCGTATCTGTGCTCATACTGAGGCGTACCGGGAGGTGCGCAAGCGTCATACGAAGGGCGAGTTGGTGACGGAGCGGGAGCCGGAGGCGGCCGAAGACCGCAAACCGCAGTCGGACGAGGCACGCAGCGCCTTCACCCCGCCGCAAGGGGTGGTGCCGCAGACCCCGACGCCCGAGCAGGACGAGTCACAGACGACGTCCGAGTTCGCGCTCCCCGACGGGCTCAGCACCCTGGCCGCCGCACCCGCCGACACCAGCGGCTCGGCCTTCACGCCCCCGCAGACCTACAGCTCCCGGCAGGCGCCGCCCGCGTTCACACCCGCGCACGGCATCCCCATGGTCAAGCTGACCAAGGAGGCGCCCTGGCAGGACCGGATGCGCACGATGCTGCGCATGCCGGTGGCCGAGCGCCCCGCGGCAGAGCCCGTGCAGAAGCACGACGACGAGGGCCCGGCCGTTCCGCGCGTCCTCGACCTGACCCTGCGTATCGGCGAGCTGCTCCTCGCGGGCGGTGAGGGCGCCGAGGACGTGGAGGCGGCGATGTTCGCCGTGTGCCGCTCCTACGGCCTCGACCGGTGCGAGCCGACGGTGACGTTCACGCTGCTCTCGATCTCGTACCAGCCGTCGCTGGTCGACGACCCGGTGACCGCGTCACGGACCGTGCGGCGGCGCGGCACCGACTACACGCGCCTCGCGGCCGTGTTCCAGCTGGTGTACGACATCAGCGACCCGGAGGTCGAAGTCTCCCTGGAGGAGGCCTACCGCCGTCTCGCCGAGATCCGCCGCAACCGTCACCCCTACCCCGGCTGGGTGCTCTCCGCGGCCACCGGACTCCTGGCGGGCGGCGCCTCGATCCTCGTCGGCGGTGACCTCATCGTCTTCGTCGCGGCGGCGCTCGGCGCGATCCTCGGCGACCGGCTGGCCTGGCTGTGCGCCGGCCGCGGGCTGCCGGAGTTCTACCAGTTCACCGTCGCCGCGATGCCGCCCGCCGCCATAGGGATCCTGCTGACCCTCGCGCACAACCTCGTGGACGTGCGCGCCTCCGCGGTGATCACCGGTGGGCTGTTCGCGCTGCTGCCGGGGCGGGCCCTCGTGGCGGGCGTGCAGGACGGTCTGACCGGCTACTACATCACCGCGGCCGCGCGCCTGCTCGAAGTCATGTACTTCTTCGTCGGCATCGTCATCGGTGTCCTGATCGTGCTCTATCTCGGCGTCCAGCTGCACGCACAGCTGAACCCGGAGGCGGCCCTCCAGGTCATCGACCGCCCCTACTGGCAGATCGCGGCCTCGATGGCGCTCTCGCTCGCCTTCGCCGTCCTGCTTCAGCAGGAACGCTCCACCGTGCTCGCGGTGACGCTGAACGGCGGTGTGGCGTGGGTCGTGTACGGGGCCATGCACGTCGTCGGCGGGATCTCGCCGGTCGCCTCGACGGCGGCGGCGGCCGGGCTCGTCGGCCTGTTCGGGCAGCTCTTCTCGCGCTACCGGTTCGCGTCCGCGCTGCCGTACGTGACGGCGGCGATCGGGCCGCTGCTGCCGGGTTCCGCGACGTACTTCGGGCTGCTGGCCATCGCGCAGAACGATGTGGACGCGGGTCTGGTATCGCTGACGAAGGCGGCGGCACTCGCCATGGCCATCGCGATCGGGGTGAACCTCGGGTCCGAGATCGCGCGGCTGTTCCTGCGCTCGCCCGGGGCGGCGGGGCGCCGGGCGGCGAAGCGGACCCGAGGGTTCTAGTACTCCGCTGCCGGAGTACCAGGACGCTGCGAAGCGCCCTGGCGGTCTAGCGCTTCGCGTGGCGGCCGCGCTGGCCCTGCGGCGGCGTCTGCTGCTGAGGCATGGCCGCCTCGGCCTTCTTCGACTTGCTGCGCGCCCTCAGGAACTCGATCGCGATGGGGACCACCGAGACGAGGACGATCAGGATCAGGATCGCCTCGACGTTCTTGTGGACGAACTCGATGTTGCCCAGCCAGGAGCCGAGGAACGTGACGCCCGCGCCCCAGAGCACGCCGCCGATGACGTTGAACGTGATGAACGAGCGGTACTTCATGCCGCTGACGCCCGCGATGATCGGCGTAAAGGTGCGGACGATGGGCACGAAGCGGGCCAGGACCAGGGACTTCGGGCCGTACTTCTCGAAGAACTCGTGGGCCTTGACCACGTTCTCCTGCTTGAAGAGGCGGGAGTCCGGGCGGTTGAACAGCGAGGGGCCGACCTTCTTGCCGAAGAGGTAACCCGCCTGGTCACCGAGGATCGCGGCGACGCAGATCAGGCCGACGGCGCCCCACAGGGGGAAGTCCAGCGTGCCGGCGGTGATCAGCAGTCCGCAGGTGAACAGCAGGGAGTCGCCCGGCAGGAAGAAGCCGATGAGCAGGCCGGACTCCGCGAACACGATCAGGAGCAGGCCCCAGATGCCGAACGTGTTGAGCAGGTGGTCCGGGTCCAGCCAGCTTGGTCCGAGAGCAAGCGTCGTCACGGTTCCGGACTCCTGAGGGGTGGTGAAGCGAGGGCAATGGCGGTGCAAAGTTATCAACGCCGGATGACGCCACCAGGTTCCAGCGGCCCCCTCAGGATGCACTGTGCGTCAACTGTGGCAAACCTGTGTCTATGGGTATCGAAGACTTCGGCGGCGGCCAGAATCCGCAGACGGATGTGCTCGTCGTCACTACGAACGACGTGCCGGGCTACCGGGTGGAGAAGGTGATCGGCGAGGTCTTCGGCCTCACCGTCCGCTCCAGGCACCTGGGCAGCCAGATCGGCGCAGGCCTCAAATCGATGATCGGCGGCGAACTGAAAGGCCTCACCAAGACGCTGGTGGAGACCCGTAACCAGGCGATGGAGCGGCTCGTCGAGCAGGCCCGCTCCCGCGGCGCCAACGGGGTGCTGATGTTCCGCTTCGACGTGTCGGAGGCGGCGGACGTCGGCACGGAGGTGTGCGCGTACGGGACGGCGGTGGTGATCGCACCGATGTAGCGCGGGCTACGCGTTGCGGGCGGCGTTCGCGTGGATCGCGTCCCGCAGGTGCTCGGCGACGCCCTCACCCATGGAGTCGTAGAACGCCTTGAAGCGTTCGTCGGCCACGTACATGTCGCCGAAGCAGACGTGCATCTCGTAGGAAACCTCGAAGTAGTTCTGGCTGACGTGCTGCCGGTGCTCCTCGGCGAGAGCCATCGCAGCCTCGCCGGACGGCTGCTCGCCGGCCGCCACGAGCGCCGCGTACCGCCGGCCCCAGTCGTCGACCTCCGCCTGGATGCGCTGCCAGTCCTCCTTCGTGTACGTGGCCGCGCGGCGCTGGGACTCGGCCCAGGCCTCGGTGTTCCCCCAGCGCTGCTCGGCCTCCTCCTGGTACTGCTCGGGGTCCTTGTCCCCGAAGACCTCGAAGCGCTCTTCCGGTGTGAGCTGGATTCCCATCTTCTGTGCCTCCATGGCGTGTTCGACGGCGTCGGCCATCTTCTGCAACTTCTCGATACGGACGGTCAGCACCCGGTGCTGGCGCCGGAGGTGTTCGCGCGGGTCGATCGCTGGGTCGTCGAGCAGGGACTGGACCTCGTCCAACGGGAAGCCGAGCTCCCGGTAGAACAGGATCTGCTGGAGCCGGTCCAGGTCGGCGTCGCTGTAGCGCCGGTGACCCGCGTGACTGCGCCCGACCGGCGCGAGCAGGCCGATCTCGTCGTAGTGGTGCAACGTGCGCACCGTGACGCCGGCGAACCCGGCGACCTGCCCCACGGAGTAGCTCACGGCTCCCGCCCTCTCCCTGCCGGTGTCGTTGCCGGTGTCGTTGTCGGTACGGGTCCCAGCGTGCGGCCTCACGTCACGTGAGGTGCAAGCGGCATTTTCTCCGGGTGTTGTGCGGCTTTCATCCGCTTATGGTGTGCCGGTGACCACCGACGCGCAGGCCGCGCCCCAGGAGACCACCCCGGCACGGACGTTGCTCCCGCTGGTCGTCCCCGCGCTCGTCGTAGGCGTCGCGTGCAGCCTGCTGTACCTCGGCCTGAGCGAGCTCGCCGAGAAGCTCCAGCACGTGCTGTGGAAGGACCTGCCCGACGCGCTCGGCATCGGCGGGTACTCCTCGCTCTGGATGATCGTCATGCTGACCGCGACCGGCATCCTCGTGGGCCTCGTCGTCTGGAAGGCGCCCGGTCACGCGGGCCCCGACCCGGCCACCATCGGGCTCGCGAGCGCGCCGCTGCCGCCGTTCGTGCTGCCCGGGCTGCTCGTCGCGACCGCGCTGATGCTGGCCGGCGGTCCCAGTCTCGGCCCCGAGAACCCGATCATCGCCGCCAACATCGCCCTCGTGTTCTGGCTCGGCGCGAAGGCCCTGCCGGCCCTGTCCCCCACGCTGTGGGTCTCGCTGGCCGAGGCGGCGACGCTCGGCGCGCTGTTCGGCACGCCCGTCGCCGCCGCCCTCGTCATCTCCGAGGCCCTCGCGGGCAGGAAGATCAGGGGCTCGCTGTGGGACGCCCTGTTCGCGCCGCTCACCGCGGCCGCCACAGGCGCGATGACCACGACCCTCGTCGCACACCCCGCCTTCGACCTCGGCCTGCCCTCCTTCCCCCGGCCGGGCTGGGGCGACCTCCTCGCCTCCCTGGTGATCGCCTCCGCGGCCGCGGTCCTCGGCATGGCGGCCGTCTACGCCTTCCCTCACACGCACGCCGCGTTCGGGCGCCTCAAGCACCCCCTGCTGATGCTGCCCGCGGGCGGGCTCGTGCTCGGTCTGCTCGGCGCGCTCGGCGGACATCTCACGCTCTTCAAGGGCCTCGACGAGGTCGCCGAGCTGGCCCGGAACCCCGACGGCTGGTCGGCCGGCGAGTTCGCCCTGATGACAGTGGTGAAGCTGGCGGCCCTGCTGGTCGCCGCCTCCTGTGGCTTCCGCGGCGGCCGGATCTTCCCCGCGGTCTTCATCGGGTCGGCCTTCGGCCTCCTCGCCCACGCGCTCGTGCCCGGCGTGCACCCCGCCGTCGGAGTCTCGGCGGGCGTCCTCGGCATCCTGCTCGCCATCACCCGGCAGGGCTGGATCAGCCTGTTCACCGCGGCCGTCCTCGTCGCGTCCCCGGCGATCATCACCCTGCTGTGCATCGCCTCGCTGCCGGCCTGGATCCTGGTCACCGGACGCCCCCAGATGCAGCTGCACGACGACGGCACGTCCGTGCGCTGAGCGGTACCGCCGAACGGCGCGGGCGCGCGGTCTCGCCGGGCGGTACGCCCCACCCCTCCGTATCCTCGCGATGAGGCCACGACCCCGTATACAGGGAGCCCGCGACGATGCCGCTGCACCACGGTCCCCACAAGCACGACGAGCGCCCGATGGCCGTCAACCCCTTCTACGGCGAGGCCAATCCGGTCAGCGGCATGACCGACGCCCCGCCCAAGCACCGGCTGCCCGGCAACCCCATGCCACCCTCCACGGCGTACCAGCTGGTCCACGACGAGCTGATGCTCGACGGCAACGCACGGCTCAACCTCGCCACCTTCGTCACCACATGGATGGAACCGCAGGCCGGCGTCCTGATGGGCGAGTGCCGCGACAAGAACATGATCGACAAGGACGAGTACCCGCGCACCGCGGAGCTGGAGCGGCGCTGCGTGTCGATGCTCGCCCACCTGTGGAACGCGCCCGACCCGGACGGCGCGGTCGGCTGTTCCACGACCGGGTCGAGCGAGGCGTGCATGCTCGCCGGGATGGCCCTCAAGCGCCGCTGGATGAAGCGGAACGCCGACCGCTACCCCTCCGAGCACGCCCGCCCGAACCTCGTCATGGGCATCAACGTCCAGGTCTGCTGGGAGAAGTTCTGCAACTTCTGGGAGGTCGAGGCGCGCCAGGTCCCCATGGACGGCGACCGCTTCCACCTCGACCCGCAGGCCGCCGCCGAGCTGTGCGACGAGAACACCATCGGCGTCGTAGGCATCCTCGGCTCGACGTTCGACGGCTCGTACGAGCCGATCGAGGAGCTGTGCGCCGCCCTCGACACCCTCCAGGAAAAGACCGGCCTCGACATCCCCGTCCATGTCGACGGCGCCTCCGGGGGCATGATCGCGCCCTTCATCGACCCCGAGCTGGTCTGGGACTTCCGTCTGCCGCGGGTGTCGTCCATCAACACGTCGGGCCACAAGTACGGCCTCGTCTACCCCGGCGTCGGCTGGGCCCTGTGGCGTACGGCGGACGATCTGCCGGAGGATCTGGTCTTCCGGGTCAACTACCTGGGCGGCGACATGCCGACCTTCGCCCTCAACTTCTCCCGGCCCGGCGCGCAGGTCGTCGCGCAGTACTACACGTTCCTGCGCCTGGGCCGCGAGGGCTACCGCGCGGTCCAGCAGTCGACCCGGGACGTCGCCCGGGGCCTCGCCGAACGCATCGAGACCCTCGGCGACTTCCAGCTCATCACGCGCGGCGACCAACTGCCCGTCATCACCTTCACGACAGCCCCCGAGGTGAAGGCGTACGACGTCTTCGACGTGTCGCGCCGTCTGCGCGAATTCGGCTGGCTCGTGCCCGCGTACACCTTCCCCGCGCACCGCCAGGACCTGGCGGTGCTGCGACTGGTGTGCCGCAACGGCTTCTCGGCGGACCTGGCCGCGCTCTTCCTCGCCGACCTCAACCGGCTGCTGCCCGAACTGCGCCAGCAGGCGCACCCGCTGACCCGCGACAAGGAAGCGGCGACCGGGTTCCATCACTAAGACTGTTTACGGGCCCCATCTGCTGAGCCCCATCTGGTGAGCCCCATTTACCGAGCGCCCCTCTGCTGAGCCCTATGTGCTGAGCGCCGCGAACTTCCGTACCGCCAGCGGGAAGAACACCGCGAGCAGCGCGAGCGGCCAGAGCACCGCGGCCCACAGATGCCCCGGCTCCCCACCGGGGCCGCCGAACAGGTCCCGTACGGCCGTCGCCGTGTGCGACATCGGGTTCCACTCGACGACCGTGCCCAGCCAGCCGGGCATCGAGCCGGGCTCGGCGAGCGCGTTCGACAGGAATCCGACCGGCCAGACCAGGATCTGCACGGCCTGCACCAGCTCCGGCTTCCCCGCCACCATCGCCAGATGGATGCCGATCCACAGCATCGCGAACCGGAAGAGGAGCAGCAGGCCGAGCGCGCCCAGGAGGGCCCCGGTCGAGCCGTGCGGACGCCAGCCGATCACGTAACCGACGCCGGTCATCACGACAAGCGCGGCCGCCGACTGGAGCATGTCGGCAGCCGAACGGCCCACCAGCACCGCCCCGTTGACCATCGGCATCGATCTGAACCGGTCGATCACGCCCTTGTTGAGATCCTGCGTCACCGCCAGCATCGTCGCCTCGAGCCCGAAGGCCATGGTCAACGCAAGCATGCCCGGCACCAGATAGTCGACGTACTCGCCCTCGACGCCCTTGCCGCCGCCGATCAGGAAGCCGAACATCAGCAGCAACATCGCCGGGAAGACCAGACCCACCACGATCTGCGTGGGCTGCCGCGCCCAGCGCGCAAACTCGCGCCGCGTCATGGTCCACGAGTCGGCGACGGCCCAGCTCATCGGCATACTCATGCGGTCACCTCCGGCCGGTCCGCCACGTGTCCACGTTCCGTCGTGCCCTTCTGTCCCGGTCCCGTCAGATGCAGGAACACCTCGTCCAGCGTCGGTCTGCGCACCGCGATGTCCTCCGCCTCCACACCCGCGTCCTGAAGCGCGCGCACGGCCTCGGCGAGGGCGGCCATCCGGTCGGCGACGGGCGCGCTGACCAGCCGGCGGTCCGCGTCGACCGTGGCACCGTCCGGCAACAGCCCTGCCGCTACGTCCAGTTGAGCCCCGTCCCGCACGACGACGTCGATCCGGTCACCGCCGAGCCGCGCCTTCAGCTCGTCGGCCGTCCCCTCGGCGGCGACCCGGCCCCGGTCCACGACCGAGATGCGGTCGGCGAGCTGGTCGGCCTCCTCCAGATACTGCGTCGTGAGCAGCACCGTCGTACCGCCCCCGACCAGCGAGCGCACCGCGCCCCACACCTCGGCGCGCCCACCCGGATCGAGGCCCGTCGTCGGCTCGTCCAGGAAGAGCACCTCGGGGTCCGTGATGAGCGAGGCGGCCAGATCGAGCCGGCGCCGCATGCCGCCGCTGTACTGCCTGACCGGCTTGCGCCCGGTCCCGGCGAGGCCGAAGCGCTCAAGGAGTTCGCCGGCCCGCACTCGCGCGCGCCGGGCGCCCAGGTGGTGGAGGCGTCCGAACATCTCCAGGTTCTGCCACCCGCCGAGCTCCTCGTCCACCGCCGCGTGCTGGCCGAGGAGCCCGATGCGGCGCCGCACCTCGCCCGCCTGCCGCCGCACGTCGTAACCCGCCACCTCGACCCGGCCCTCGTCGGCCCGCAGCAGCGTCGTCATGGTGCGGACGGCCGTCGTCTTGCCCGCGCCGTTCGGCCCGAGCAGCCCGTGGACGGTGCCGCGGGTGACCGTGAGGTCGAGCCCGTCCAGCGCCCACTTGTCCCCGTACCGCTTCCGTGCGCCCTCGACGATGATCGCGTCGGTCATCCGGCTCCTCCCACCGAGAACCTAAGTACTCAAATTTGACTACCTCGCGAAAGGTATCTCCGCCCTCATCGCTAGTCAAACTTGATTAATGCGAATCCTCGGGATGCGGCTCACCCTTGGCGTAGGGGTTCTCCTGCCCCTCGGCGAGCACCCCGACAAAGGGCTCACCCTCCCCTGCGAACGTGTACGCGCCGCCCTCGATCCGGCCGATCAGCCCCCGCGTCCACTCCGCGCCCGTGTCGGCCGAGTGCACCCAGAAATTCATGATCTCGCCGATGTGGCCGAGCCGTTCGGGCCCGTCCTCGGGCGTGTAGTACTCGGTGACCGCGCGCCGCCATTCCTCGATGCCGTCCACGCGCCGCCGCAGCAGCTCCACCGCTTCCCGCCGCGGCAGATCGACGATGAAGCCGAGCGCGGCCGAGAGGACGTCCGGCTTCTGGTCGTACGTCACGAGCGCCTCCCGCAGGAGCGTGAGGAACTCCTCGGTGCCCCTGTCCGTGATCTCGTACTCGGTGCGCGGCGGGCCGCCGGCCGTGGAGGGCGCGATCTCGTGCGCGACGAGGAATCCCTGCTTCGCCATCTGCTTGAGCGCGTGATAGATCGACCCGGGCTTGGCGTTCGACCACTCGTGCGCGCCCCAGTACTCGAGGTCGTTGCGCACCTGGTAACCATGCGCGCGGCCGTGCTGGCGTACGGCCCCGAGGACCAGGAGGCGGATCGCTGACATGGGCCCCAGCGTAGGACGTCACTCCCGCGCCATCGCCACCAGCTCGTACGCCGTCTTCCCGTCCAGGGACTCGCGGATGATGTCCGCGTGCCCCGCGTGCCGGGCCGCCTCCCGGATCAGATGGAGCAGCAGCCACCGCACGGACACCTCCCCCTCGTCCGGCGACCAGTGATGACGGGGCAGCGGGAACGTGTCGTCGAGGCTCGGCACCGACCGGATGAACTCCTCGGTGGCCAGCGCCACCTTGCCCCAGTAGGCGAGCACCGACTCGACGGACTCGTCGCCCACGAGCTGGAAACTGTCGGCCCAGTTCGCCTCGGTGCGCTGCATGTCGGGCGCGACCTGCCGGGCCCGCGCCACCCAGCCCTGCTCGGTCTCCGCGACGTGCTTGACCAGCCCGGACAGCGACAGGGCGCTGGCGCTCGGCGTCGTCGCGGCCTGCTCGTCGGTCAGCCCGAGCACGGCCCGGCGGACGGCGCCGCGCTGCCCGGCGAGGAAGATCAGGAGCGTGCCGCGTTCGTCGCCGCGGATCTCCGCGTTCCCTTGAGTCGCCATCGTGGGCCGCCTTCCATCGGTTCCGCCGCCTGTACGGACGAAGGTAGGGGGAATCGCGGTCCACTCCTGTCCCTTGAGCGGCACCACCCGGGAACGTATCGCGTAGGAATTTCCCTACCTTTGACGCGTAGGGAAATTCCTACCTATAGTCGGGGCATGAGCAGCCACACGAACATCACGCACGCCTCCTTCATCACCCTCCCCGTCGCCGACCAGGACCGCGCTCTGCGCTTCTACGTCGACGTACTCGGCTTTGAAGTCACGGCCGACCGCGAGATGCCGCCGGGCCGCTGGCTCCAGGTCGCGCCCGCGGGCGCGCGGACCGTCTTCACGCTGGCGGGACCGGGCATGGGGGATTTCACCCCGGGTTCGGCGCGGGGGATCATGTTGGTGACGACCGACGTCGACGCCGACTGCGCGCGGCTCACCGCCGCCGGAGCCGAGGTCACCGGCCCCGACGACGTGCCGTGGGGGCGTATGGCCTCCTTCAGCGACCCGGACGGCAACGCACTGATGCTCATCACGGAGAAGGAAGGCTTCTGACGCCGATGGCGACTACGAGCGCGACCGACACCGCCGGCCAGGACCGGCTGTTCGCCGCGCTCGCCAACGGAACACGACGCGAGGTGCTCCGCCTCCTCAGGGACGAGGGCCCACAGCCCGTCCAGGCCCTCGCCGACCACTTCGCGATGCGCCGGCCCAGCCTCTCGGAGCACCTCAAGGTGCTGCGCGAGGCCGGCCTCGTATCGGAGGAGCGCGCGGGACGGCAGCGCATCTACCGGCTCGAGGGCGCCCCCCTGGCCGAGGTGCAGGACTGGCTCCATCCGTACGAGCGGTTCTGGCGCGGCCGCCTGAACGGGCTCGCCGAACTCCTCGACCGCATGCCCGACGATGACGGGTCATGAGCCTCACGAGCATCACCGTCGACCAGTTCCTCCCCCACCCGCCCGCCAAGGTCTGGCGCGCCCTCACCGAACCCGAGCTGATCGCCCAGTGGCTGATGCCGGGCAGTGCGGACTTCCGCCTCGAGGTGGGCCACCGGTACGTGATGACGACCGTGCCGCGACCCAACACCGGCTTCTCCGGCACCGTCGACGTCGAGGTCCTCGCGTACGAGGAGGAGCGGATGCTCAGCGTCCGGTGGCAGGACCGGGATCCGGCCAATTCTGCGGACTGGACCATTACGTGGAACCTGGAGCCAGAAGGCCGTGGCACGCGTCTCTTCCTAGTGCACGACGGATTCGATCCGGACGATCCGGCACAGATGATGGCGCGGAAGATCATGGACGGGGGCTGGCGTTCGCATGTCATGCGGGCGCTGGGGCAGACGCTCGAAGAGCTGTAACCGTGGGAACACCCCCCGTGCACGTGCATCTGCCCATGCATCGGCATGTGAACGCAGCTATGATCCAGGACAGTTGACCACTACACCTGACTCACTGGCCACATGAGCCTCATAGGCCACAGCACGACCGGGGAGCGACCTGTGCACCACGTGTACAACGGCATGGCGGCCACGGAACTTCACGGTGTGGTCTGGCAGAAGAGCAGGCACAGCAACTCACAAGGCTCCTGCGTGGAGTTCGCGAAATTGCCGGGGGGACGAGTGGCTATGCGCAACTCGAACTTCCCGGAGGGCCCGGCCCTCGTCTACACGCCCGCCGAAATCGAGGCGATGCTGCTGGGCGTCAAGGACGGGGAGTTCGACCACCTGATAGCTGACGGGTGACAGTTGCCGGGCGACACCTGACAGATGACAACTGACGGGTGACAACTGGCAGATGACAGATGACGATATCTGTCAGCTGACGGTCAGCTGCCGGGTGACAGGTGACAGCCGCAAGTCGTCACCCGCCACTCATCAGCCGTCAACTGAAAAATAGCACTGGCCAGTTGCCGGGCCTCACAGCCGGAACAGCGCCCACACCACTTTCCCGTTCAGCGTGCCGGCCAGCGGATGCCAGCCCCAGCTGTCGCTGAACGAGTCGACCAGGAACAGGCCGCGGCCCGATTCGGCATTGAAGTCGTCCTCCGCCTCGCGGGCGACAGGGCTCTCGTCGCTGGGGTCGCGCACCGCGCACACCAGGCGTGAGGTCCAGCGCATCAGGTGCAGCCGCACCGGCGGGTCCTGCGAGCGCGGGGTGTCCGAGGGCAGCGCGTGCCGCAGGGCGTTGGTGACGAGTTCGGAGACGACGAGACAGACGTCGTCGAATCTCTCCGCCACGTCCCAGCCGTCGAGCGTCCCGCGCGTGAACTTACGGGCGCTGCCCACCGCTTCGTACCGTGCGGGAAGTGCGCAGGAGGCGGAGCTGGAAACGGCTGAAGGGTCGAGTGGCGGAAGCCCCTGCCTTAACGGCTCGAGCATGGCCGGTCCATTCGTCCCCATGCGAGGCACTCCCGGGATTCGCGGTACATAGCGAGTGGAGCGGTGGTGCGTGGGCCATCGTTCCGAATGCGTACAGCAGATGCAAGGGCAGATGCACGTGCACGCGCCCGTCCTGTCCCCCCGCGTACCACTTGTTGCTCATTTCTTCCCACGACTTCTTGTGGAGACCTTTCGCAACCTTTCCGTTTCTGTAACCGAACGAGTACGGGCCGGAGCGTTTTAATGGCAGACTTCGGCTGCTGGAGCGATCGGGAGGGTGGAGCGACGTGAGTGCGGGAGAGTCGAGCGGCTCGGTGGTGCGACGCATCCTGCTGGGCTCGCAACTGAGGCGTCTGCGCGAATCGCGTGGCATCACCCGGGAAGCGGCCGGCTACTCGATCCGCGCATCCGAATCGAAGATCAGCCGCATGGAGTTGGGACGGGTGAGCTTCAAGGCCAGGGACGTCGAGGACCTGCTGACCCTGTACGGAGTCGCCGACGAGGCGGAGCGCGGCGCGCTCCTCTCCCTCGTCAAGGAGGCCAACGTCGCGGGCTGGTGGCATACGTACTCGGACGTCCTGCCCGGCTGGTTCCCCACCTATGTAGGCCTGGAGGGCGCCGCGTCGCTCATCCGCGCCTACGAGGTGCAGTTCGTGCACGGGCTGCTGCAGACCGAGGGGTACGCGCACGCGGTCGTCGCCCGGGGCATGAAGGACGCACCGAGGGCGGACATCGACCGGCGCGTGGCGCTGCGCCTCGAGCGGCAGAAGCTCCTCGTCTCCGAGCACGCCCCCGAGTTCCACGTGGTGCTCGACGAGGCGGCGCTGCAACGCCCGTACGGCGGACCGAAGGTGATGCAGGGTCAGCTCCAGCATCTGATCGACATCTCCGAGCGGTCCAACGTCACACTTCAGGTCATGCCGTTCGGCTTCGGTGGCCACTCGGGTGAGACCGGCGCCTTCGCGATGCTCAGCTTCCCGGAGTCCGACCTCTCGGACATCGTCTACATGGAGCAGCTCACCAGCGCCCTGTACCTCGACAAGCGCGAGGACGTCACGCAGTACGCGCGGGCGATGGAGCAGCTTCAGGCGGAGTGCCCGACGCCCGCGGAGAGCGTGGACATTCTCCGGGGCCTGCTGGCGAAGGCCGCCTGACCCATACCTGCTGACCAAGGCTGGCCAGAAACCGCTCCTTCCGGCACGATTCCCGATCGGCGGCGATCGGCCAGGCGTCCCAACCAGGCCACAACTCGACTGGTACAGACGTAAGATGACGAGCCATTAGGTGTCTGCCGGCAGCAGCAAGGGATCTCATGTCCTACTTCACCGAACTGGCCCAGCAATACATCGACGGTTCATGGCGTCCCGGCAGCGGGGCGTGGGACATCATCGACTTCAACCCGTACAGCGGCGAGAAGCTGGCCTCCATCACCGTGGCGTCGGCCGACGAGGTCGACGAGGCCTACCGCGCGGCCGAGCGGGCGCAGAAGAGCTGGGCGGACACCAACGCCTACACACGACGCCTGGTGTTCGAGCGGGCGCTGCGCCTGGTCGAGGAGCGCGAGGACGAGATATCCGACGCGATCGTCGACGAGCTCGGCGGTACGCGGCTGAAGGCCGGGTTCGAGCTGCATCTCGCCAAGGAGTTCCTGCGCGAGTCGATCCAGCTGGCGCTGCGCCCGCAGGGGCGGGTCATCCCGTCGCCCGTCGACGGCAAGGAGAACCGGGTCTACCGCGTTCCCGTCGGCGTCGTGGGCGTCATCAGCCCCTTCAACTTCCCGTTCCTGCTGTCGCTGAAGTCGGTCGCGCCCGCGCTGGCCCTCGGCAACGCCGTGGTTCTCAAGCCGCACCAGAACACTCCGATCTGCGGTGGCTCCCTGGTCGCGAAGATCTTCGAGGATGCGGGCCTTCCGGCCGGTCTGCTCAACGTCGTCATCACCGACATCGCCGAGATAGGCGACGCGCTCCTCACCCACCCCGTGCCGAAGGTCATCTCCTTCACCGGCTCCGACGCGGTGGGCCAGCACGTCGCGACGGTGTGCGCCTCGCAGTTCAAGCACGCCGTCCTGGAGCTGGGCGGCAACAGCGCACTGACCGTGCTCGACGACGCGGACGTCGACTACGCCGTCGACGCGGCGGTCTTCAGCCGGTACGTGCACCAGGGCCAGGTCTGCATGGCCGCCAACCGGATCCTGGTGGACCGCAAGGTGGAGAAGGAGTTCACCGAGAAGTTCGTCGCCAAGGTCAGGTCCCTCAAGGTGGGCGACCCCCGCGACCCGTCGACCGTCATCGGCCCGGTCATCAACTCCACGCAGGCGGAAGCCGTTTCGGGCGTCGTCGACCAGGCGCTCGCGGAAGGCGCGACCGCGTTGCTGCACGGCAAGACCGTCGGCAATCTGGTCGAGCCGAGCGTCCTGACGGGCCTGCCGGCCGACTCCCCGGTGCTGCGGCAGGAGATCTTCGGTCCTGTCGCGCTCCTCATCCCCTTCGACGGGGACGAGGAGGCGGTGGCCGTCGCGAACGACACCCCGTACGGGCTGAGCGGGGCCGTGCACACGCGGGACGTGGAGCGGGGCGTCGCGTTCGCGCGGCGCATCGACACCGGGATGATCCACGTCAACGACGGGACGGTGCACGACGAGCCGCTCGTCGCGTTCGGCGGCGAGAAGCGGTCCGGGCTCGGCCGGCTGAACGGCGAGGCGACCATCGAGGCGTTCACCACGCAGAAGTGGATCTCCGTGCAGCACGGCCGGAGCCAGTTCCCGTTCTGACGCGCGCGTTCGACCCGCTCCTGGAGGTCTGAACGCGAGCGGCGGCCCGGCGCGTTTGCGCGCGCAGGCCGCCGATACGCGTTTGCGCGTGCAGGCCGCCGACGATCACTGCTGGCAGCCGGGTCACCGACCGCCCCGCTTCCCGAAGCGCCGCTCGAAGCGCTCCACGCGCCCGGCGGTGTCGAGTACCCGCGCGTTGCCCGTGTAGAAGGGGTGGCTCACGTTCGAGATCTCGACGTCGATGACGGGGTAGGTCCGGCCGTCCTCCCACTCGACGGTCTTGTCGCTGGTGGCGGTCGAGCAGGTCAGGAAGGCGTGGTTCGCGGCACGGTCACGGAAGACGACCGGGCCGTAGGAGGGATGGATGTCCTTTCGCACGGGGCTCAGCGCTCCTCTCGGAAGTCGACGTGGTGGCCTGCGACCGGGTCGTACTTGCGCAGGGTCACGCGGTCGGGGTCGTTACGGCGGTTCTTGCGGGTGACGTAGGTGTAGCCCGTACCCGCGGTGGACCTGAGCTTGATCACTGGGCGGAGTTCGGTGCGTGCCATGTGGCTAGTATATGAAAATGAATCCCGTTTCCAAAATGATCCGGGTCACAGCTCCGCTTACGGGGCCACATTCACCGAGAGAGGTGCGTCGCCATGTCCGCACACTGCATGCCGACCGGGGCCGCCCCCGGCTTCGGCAACCGCATCTCCCACTCCCACCGGCGCACGTCACGCCGCTTCGACCCCAACGTCCAGCGCAAGCGCTACTGGCTGCCGAGCGAGGGCCGGCACGTACGGCTGCGACTGAGCGCCAGGGCGATCAGGACCGTCGACGCGATCGGCGTCGAGGCCGCCGTCGTCAGGATTCGTGCCCGTGGAGTGAGGATCTGATGACCAAGAAGAGCAAGATCGCGAAGAATGAGAAGCGCCGGAGGGTCGTCGCCCGCTGCGCCGCGCGCCGGGCCGAGCTCAACGAGATCGTCCGCCGGCTGTCGTCCACCGGGATGGAGCGGGCAGCCACACAAGAGGAGTTGGCAGGTCAGCCGAGGGACGCGAGCGCCACGCGCGTACGCAACCGCGACAGTGTCGACGGCCGGCCGCGCGGGCGCCTGCGCACCTTCGGTCCCTCCCGGGTGAACCTGCGTGAGCAGGCGCAAGCGGGCTTCCTGCCCGGAGTGCGGAAGTCTTCCTGGTGACGTGAGGGGCGGCTGGTAGCTTGCTGCGGGCCGGGCCACGTACCGGCAGTCACATCCGCAACGTAGGGGGATCTTGTGCTCAAGCGCGTACGGATCGGTGCCGCCGCGGCGGGAGTTGCCGCGGCGCTCGTGATCACCGGATGCAGCAGCGACAGCGGCGACGGGGGCGACAGCGGCAAGTCCAAGGAGACGCCGCAGACCTCGGCGTCCACGGGGGCCGACACGGGTGGGTCCGGTTCCGGTTCCGGCGGGAAGTCCGGGAGCCTTCAGGGGAGTTGGGTCACCGCGTCCCAGGGCAAGAGCGTCGCCCTGCTCATCAGCGGCAAGAAGGTGGCCCTGGTCGGCGAGCACGTGTGCAGCGGGACCGCCGGCGACGAGATGGGCATGCAGATGGTCACCCTGAAGTGCGCCGACGGGAACACCGACCGGAACATGGGGCAGGTCAAGTCCGTCGACGCCACGACGCTGAAGGTGTCGTGGGAGGGCTTCGGGGACGACACGTTCCGCAAGACGGACGACGGGAAGCTGCCGTCGGGGTTCCCGACAATGGGGCTGCCCAAGTCCTGACGCGGGGCCGAGTCGAGCGACTCGGGCGGCTCGGGCGGCTCGGGCGGCTCGGGCGGCTCGGGCGGCTCGGGCGGCTCGGGCGGCTCGGGCGGCTCGGGCGGCTCGGGCGGCTCGGGCGGTTTCTTCGTCGTTGCTCCCCGTTATTGGGCCGCTCGATCCTCCGGACCGGGCGGCCCTTCGGCTTTCCGCGCGCCGAGCTTCGGGGCGCCGGGCTTCGGGGTGTCAGGCGTGTGCGGGCCGTCGGGCTTCAGGGTGATCGGGGGTACGTCGGTGTCGAGTGCGTCCGAGAGGTCCTCCAGGGCTTCGAGGAGCAGGCCCGCGCCCCTGCGTACGACCCGGTCCGGTACGCCCTCGCCGTCCCAGTCCGCGAGAGCGTCCCGTACCGCCTGCCAGCGCGGCACCCGGCGCTCGCGCACCGAACGCGCGCCGTCCTCCGTGGCGGTGAGCAGCGCCTTCACGAGGCGGGCGGCCGCCGGGACCGGGGTCGCGTCACGTTCGGGGAGGTGCGCCTCCATCAGCATCTCGACCCGGCCGATGTGCCGCAGGGCGTGTTCGGCGTCGTCGGCCGCGGCGCGTGAGAGGCCGCGGTGGCGCACCGGTTCGGTCCGCGCCCTGGACGCGGCCTCCTGCCAGGCGAGTTCGGCCGTGCGGGCGGCGAGCAGGGCCTCGCGCACATCGGGCAGGTTCCCGCCGCCGGGCTCCGCGTAGCGGCCGATCACGGCGGCGCCGTACCGGCCGAGGGCGAGCAGCCAGTCCGCGAGCCGCGTGCGCAGTCTGGGCGTCTCCCAGGCCGGGTACACCGCGTACGCCAGCATCGCGAGGAGGCCGCCGACGAGCGTGAGCACGACCCGCTCGGGGACCGTCTGGTCCCACGCCTCACCGCCCATGCCGAGCAGGAACACGACGTACGCGGCGACGCAGGCCTGCGCGGCGAGCTGGCCCGTACGCATCACGAGGTACATCAGGCCCGCGCAGATCACGGCGAGCGTCGCGGAGAGGCCGGTGTCCGGGTGGGCGACCTGGACGAGCCCGGTGGCGAGGGCGACCCCGATGAGCGTGCCGCCGAAACGGGCCACCGCGCGCGAGTACGTCTGCGAGAAGTCGGGGCGCATGACCATGACGGCGGCCATCGGCGCCCAGTAACCGTGACCGAAGGGGAGGGCGGTGCCGATGAGGTAACCGACCGCCGCGACGGCCGACACCCTGATGGCGTGCCTGAGAATCGGCGACCCGCGGTACAGCTCCCTGCGCATCGCTCCCGCCGCGATGGGGACCAGCCGGACGAGGGTGGGGCGGCTGAGATGGGCGGTCTCGTTGCGGGGCTCGGGGTGCTGGGTGTCCGTCCGCGCGCCCGCTGTCTCCAGTACGTCCGTCAGGAGCGAGCCGAGGCGTGCCGCCGCTCGCTTCGCCGGGCCGGACAGGATCGCCCCCGTGTCGGGCGTCTTGAACGTGGCGACCGCCGCCGGGGGCACCGTGACCGGCGCGCCGTGGCGGATCGCCCGCGCCGCCGCGTCCAGGATCGAGCCCGCCGCGCCCAGGAGTTCCAGGACACGCTCGCGTTCGGGCCCCTCGTCCGGGACGCCGACCGCCGGGTCCGCGAGCGAGGCGAGAACCGGGCGGATGCGTTCGGCGATGCCGCGGGCGCCGCGCAGCTGGGCCGGGCGGGTGCGGGCCTGGCGCGGGGTGAGCGCGGCGGCGTTGCGCGCCAGCATCAGCGGTTCGCCGTCGAACGGGGCGACGGGGTCGTGGCGCAGCCGACGCGCGTAGTCGGCCTCCGCGGCGAGCGCGTCGGCCAGGGCGTCGCGGTGCGCGCCCCATCTGCGTACCGGGAAGAGGACCACGAGGGCAGCCTGGACGAGACCGCCGAAGATCATCATCGCGGCGTGCCCGGCGGCGTTCGCGACCGACGTCGGCAGGGTGATCGTGACCAGCATCATCGCGACGTTCGACGACGCGATGATCCCGATCGTCGGGCCCGCCGCCCAGGCCAGACCCGCCAGGAACGTCCACAGGACCAGGAGCGCGAGGAAGAGGACGAGGTGGCCGCCGGTGAGGTAGCCGAGGAACGTCGAGACGCCCAGGCTCGCGCCGGAGACGACGGCCAGCTCGGGGCGGGGGCGCCAGCTGCGCTGGAACGTGGCGATCGCCGCCTGGAACGCACCGAACGCGGAGCTCGCCGCGACCGCCGGGCCGAAGAACGTGAGGCTGACCGTGATCACGATGGCCAGACCGGCGGCGCCACGCAGCGCGACCAGGGGTTCCAGGCGTTTCCGCTCGACACTCAGGCCCGAGCGGGTGGTGTCCTTCAGCGCCCGGAACCAGCTCACTCCGTCAGGATACGGGCGAGTCAGGCATATGGGTCGCGGTGGTTCGGTTCACCGGGGCGTGCCGCCGCCGCGCACCTCGGCGCGGCCGGAGCCGCGGGCGCGGTCCGTGACGCGGGCTCGGTCGGCGGCCGCCACGCCCTCCGCCCAGCCGGCGCCGTCGCTGACGCCCCGTACCCGCGTCGTCACTGTCTGCGGGAACATGTCGTCGGTCCGGCCGGCCACCGCGACATCGCGCGCCGCCAGGACCGGCAGCAGCCCGCCCTCCTGGCTCTGGCCGGTCACCTCCTCCGCCACCGCCGCGAGCCGGTCGCCTATGCGGTGCGCGTACGCGGCGAGGAACGCCTGCCTGAACGTCTTGGTCCGCTTACGCCCCCCGGCGCGCTGCTCGGCCTCGGCCCGCGTCATCGCCGCCGTGCCCTGCACCAGCAGCGACGTATGGAGCAGCTCCACCGCCTCCAGGTCGGACTCGAAGCCGACGACCGTGGAGAAGCCGAAACCGCTGTTCCACACCGCGCGGCAGCGGTTCGCCGACGCGACCGCGTCCAGGAGGGCCGCCTTCGCCATCTCGTACGGGGCGTCCACACCGATCCGGCACGCGACGGGCGTGTCCTTCGCGTGCGTACGGGCCGCGAGAAGCGCCGCGTCGACGCTGTGCCTGGTCATCAGCTCCTGCGCCTTCGCCGCCAGCGCCTCGGCCTCCGGCGGGTAGGCGGTCGCCTCGGCCTTGGCGAGCAGCGCACGGATCCGGGCGAGCTCGCGCGGCTCCCCCGCGACGGGCCGCGCCATGGACTCGCCCGGCACGGGCCCCACGGCCTCGATCGGCGGGAGCCGCAGGAGCAGGCGATACAGCTCCAGGACGGCGGTGGCGTACGAGAAGCGGTCCAGACGCGGGCCCCCGCCAGCACTCGTGTCCTGCGGCAGGTCGGCGAGCTGCACGTCCCAGCGCGGGGGCAGGTACTCGTAACGCGCGGTCTCGGCCCGGATCAGGCGGGCCGCGACGTGTCCGTGCGGGGCCTCTTCGAGGTCGCGTACGACGATGCGCATGACGTCGGCGGGCTGCCAGCCGCGCTCCCAGGCCCGGCGTACGAACTCCTGTCCACGCAGGGCGAGTTGGGTGTCGGCGGACAGGTCGGCGGCGAGCAGGGACGCGCCCGTGTCGAGCCCGGCCTCCGCACCCTCCCCGTACAGGGCGGCGGCGAAGGCCTGCTCGACCGTGGTCCGCGTCGTACGTTCCGTCATGCGGGGGCGCCGCCTCCTTGCCTGTCTGATCTGCCGCGCGGTCTGCCATACGGTCTGCCGTGCGGCCTCCCGTGCGGCCTGCCGTGTCTTCTCTTCCATGGTCTCAGGCGGATACGGGGGGTAGGGCTGGCCATACCCCCGAGACGCCCCCCAGTGGTCGTGTTCGCGGGACTCCGCGGCGGTTGGGTTGAGGCATGACCACACCTGCTGTGCGACTCACCGCCGTACGCCGCGAGTACCGCGGCGTCACCGCCCTCGACGGGGTCGACCTCGACTTCCTCGCCGGGACCTTCACCGCCGTGATGGGGCCCTCCGGCTCCGGGAAGTCGACGCTGCTCCAGTGCGCCGCGGGCCTGGACCGTCCGACGTCGGGCACCGTCACCGTCGGCGGGACCGACCTCACCGGACTCGGCGAACGGGCGCTCACACTCCTGCGCCGGGACCGGATCGGTTTCGTGTTCCAGTCCTTCAACCTGCTGCCGTCGCTCACTGCCGCGCAGAACGTGGCACTCCCCCTGCGGCTCGCCGGTCGGCGACCCTCGCGCGCGCAGGTGCGCGAGGCGCTGGTGCGCGTGAGTCTCGCCGAGCGCGCGGGGCATCGCCCTTCACAGCTCTCCGGCGGCCAGCAGCAGCGGGCGGCCCTGGCCCGCGCCCTGATCACCCGGCCGGCCGTCCTCTTCTGCGACGAGCCGACAGGCGCCCTCGACACGACGACCGGCCATCAAGTCCTTGCTCTGCTAAGGGAGTTGGTCAATCGAGAGGGCCAGACGACGGTGATGGTGACGCACGACCCGGTAGCCGCGGCCCGCGCGGACCGGGTGGTGTTCCTGGTCGACGGGAGGGTCGTGGACGAGCTCCTGGCACCGGATGCGGAGACGGTCGCGGCGCGGATGACGGGGCTCGAGGGGGGTTCGGGCGAGGGTGCGGGGGGTTCGGGGCGTTCCAGGGATTGGGAAGCGGGTGCGGAAGCGACTGCGGGTGCGGGTGCGGGTGCGGGTGCGGGTGCGGGTGCGGGTGACACGTTCGCCGCTACTCGCTTGCTGCCCGGCGGCAACGCGCCCGGCAAGGAGGTCGACGCATGCTGACCACACTCACCTCCGCCTGGGCGAACCTGCGGACGCGCTGGCACCTCTTCGCGGGAGCATTCGTCGCCGTCGCGCTGGGGGTGGCCCTGGTCGCGAGCATGGGGCTGGGGCTAGCGGCGGCCGACGACCCACCTGCGGGCAAACCTCAGCAGTTCGCCGCACAACCCGTCGTGGTCATGCCACACGACACCCTGACCGTTGAGGTCGACCATGGCCCGCACCGCGCCCACGACTCGAAGAAGATTCCCCATCCACAGCCTGTGGACAAAGAACTGCTGCGCGAGCTCACCGAGCTGGGCACCGTCCACCGTGATCATCTCGCGCCGGACGCGGTCGGCGTCGACGCCTCGACTGCCGCCGTACGCGAGGTGGTCGGCGACCGGGCGCAGGTCCTGACCGGCGCGGCACGGCACCTGGCCGACCCGGGCGCGGAGCGCGACGCGCAGGCGGTCGTCGCGGTGCGGGCGATGCTGGGCACGGCCGGCGGAGTCTCCGCGTTCGTCGCCGTCTTCGTCACGGCGTCGACGTTCGCGTTCGTGGTCGCCCTGCGCAGGCGGGAGTTCGGGCTGCTGCGGCTCGCGGGCGCCACTCCGGGACGTGTACGGCGTCAGCTCTTCACCGAGGCCCTCGCGGTGGGGGTCGCGGCGAGCGCCACGGGCTGCGCCCTCGGCTCCTGGGGCGCGCCGCTGCTCGCCCGGGCGCTGATCGACAACGGCATCGCGCCCCCGTGGTTCACGGTGAGCGGCACCGGTACGCCACAGTCGACCTCATGGACCTCATGGCCGTTCCAACTCGCCTTCTGGACCGGCCTGTTCGTGGCGGTCGCGGGAGCATGGGCCGCTTCGCGGCGCGCCGGACGCATCGGCCCGGTGGAAGCGCTGCAGGACGCCGACGTGGACACGGACGTCATGCCGTGGAGCCGCCGGATCGTCGGCGCGGCGCTCCTCGCCCTGGGACTCGGCCTGACGGTCCACACCCTCTGGACCGACCCGTCGGCGCTCCTTAAGCGCAAGACGTACACCACCCAGCCGATGATCCTCATCACCGCGGCGGCCGCACTCGCACCGCTCCTTGTCCGCCCGGTGCTGCGGCTGATCCGGCTGCCGGGAGCCGTCGGTCTCCTCGTCCGCGAGAACGCCGCCGCCTCCGTCCGCCGCACCGCCGCGGTCGCCGCACCCGTACTGGTGACAGTGGCACTCGCGGGCTCCCTGATGGGCTCGGCGGAGTCGGTGAGCGCGGCGAAGGCACAGGAGGCGAACGAGCAGACGAACGCCCAACTCATCGCAACGGGTGATGAGTTGAGCCTGGCACGACGGCCGGTGCCGGGCGCGGCGGCCGTGTCCCCGTCCGCCTCCACCGCGGTCTTCGTGCGGGAGGAGGGCACCGCCCTCGTCCGCTCCGAGGCGCGAGCCGTGAGCGACCCCGCGGCCCTCGCCACGACGAGCCGCCTCCCCGTCGTCTCCGGCGACATACGCCACCTCGACGACCACTCCATCGTCGTCAACGAGGAGTGGGAACACCACCGCGTCGGCGACCGCCTGACCGTCTGGCTCGGCGACGGCCGCCGCACCACACTCCGGGTCGCCGCCGTCCTGGCGCGCGGCACCGGTGACAACGGCGCATACGTCACCACGGCCAACGCCGGCGCGGCGCCGGTCGACCGGATCGACGTACGCCTGACACCGGGCGCCTCACTTGCGGCGGTGACGGACGCGCTGCGAGCGGCCATGTCCGGGCACGACGTGCGCGTACGCACCGCAGCCGCCTGGCTCGACGCCACCCACCCCAGGATCAAACCCCAGACCCGGCAAGGGATGTTGCTGCTCCTGGGCATCGCCCTGACCTATACGGCGATCTCGCTCGCCGGAACACAGTTGATGGCCGCGTCCGTACGAAACGGGGAACTGCGCGCCCTGCGCCGGGCGGGGGCCACCCGGGCGCAGGTCAGGTGGATGCTCGCCGGCGAGGCACTGGTCGCGGTCGCGGCGGGCACGGCCCTCGGACTGGCCGTCACCGCGCTCAACCTGGGCGGACTCGCGGCCGCGCTCGGCCTCCTCTCGCCGGAGCCCGGCGCGGGGGTGGGGCCTGAGGCTGAGGTCGTGGTGCCGTGGGGTGTCGTCGGTTCGGCCGTGGGCGTGTGCGCGGTGGTCGCTGTGGGGGCGGGGGTGCTCGGCGCGGGATGGGGGCGCCGGAGTGGTGTGGGTGGGTGAGAGGGCAGGGCGAGAGGGCGGGGATGGGGGGCGCGGGTGACGCATGGCGGGTGCCCGAGTCACGCCACCCGCAGCCCCGCAGCCCCGCAGCCCCGCAGCCCCGCAGCCCCGCAGCCCCGCAGCCGCAGATTCCATGCCCGTCTCGGAATCCATGGCCGTCTCGGGCGGGTGGTCTTTCGGACAGGCCGAACTGTTCGAAGGGCGGGGCGGCCCGCCCCCGGAGACGATCGACTCCGGGGAACGTATCTCTGGAGAGCGCAGGACAACGTACGAGATCGCCAGGGACTCCAGAGAACACCAGCAGGACCAGCCCCCGCCCGGTTCGACGAAGCAGTGAGAGGTAGACACCGGCATGGAAGCCATCGTTTTCGAGGAGTTCGGCGGACCCGAGGTACTGCGCTTCAAGGACGACGTCGCGGAGCCGCACGCGGGTCCCGGCCAGGTCCGGGTGAAGGTCGCGGCCGTCGGGGTCAACCCCATCGAGTACAAGATCAGGAACGGTTGGATGGAACAGATCTTCCCGACCGCCCTGCCTGCCGTACCCGGCAACGAGTTCGCCGGGACCATCGACGAGGTCGGCGAGGGCGTCACCGGCCTCGCCGTCGGCGACGAAGTCCTCGGCTGGACCGAGACCGGCGCCTACGCGGCCTACGCCCTGGCTCAGGCCTCCGCCATCGCCCCACGGCCCACCGGACTCGAACCCGCCAAGGCGGCGACCCTCCCCATCGCAGGCGAGACGGCCCAGCGCGTACTCGACCTGCTCGGCGTACGCAGCGGCGAGACGCTGCTGATCCACGGCGCCGCGGGCGCGGTCGGCTCCATGGGCGTACAGCTGGCCGTGGCGCTCGGCGCGACGGTGATCGGCACGGCCTCCCCCGCCAACCACGAGTACCTGCGCTCCATCGGCGCCATCCCCGTCGCTTACGGGGACGGGCTCGTGGAGCGGGTGCGGGCGGTGGCCCCGCAGGGGGTGGACGCGGTGTTCGACGCGGCGGGCAAGGGCGCGCTGGCGGACTCGGTCGAACTGCTCGGCGGCACGCCGGACCGGGTCGTCACCATCGCCGACCCCGACGCGGCCAAATACAACGTGGCCTTCGCGTCCGGCGGCAGCAACCGCGCCAAGGCCCGCGACGGCCTCACCCACCAGGCCGCACTCGCCGCGAACGGCAAGCTCCACATCTCGATCGCCGGCACGTTCCCCCTCCGCGACGCGGCCGAGGCGCAGACGCTGAGCGAGTCGGGCCACGTACGGGGCAAGCTGGTGCTTCTGGTGGGGTGACGCGACTGGTGATCCCGGCGGGCCTGGTGGGCCTGGTGGGCCTGGTGGGCCTTGGTGGGGCCAAGTGGTCCCGGTGATCCCGGTGGGCCAAACAGTCCCGGTGATCCCGGTGGGCCAAACAGTCCCGATGGCCCTCGTGACGCTGATGGCCCTGATGGGGTGTGGCCCTCCCCGCTGGCCCCGGGATAGGCCGGCGCACCCGCCCCAGCCCGCCCGCGGGAACCCCGCCTCCACCAACCGGGACGCCACCCGCCCCTGCGGATGCCGACTCCGCCGGACGCTGCGACGCTCGGGGTATGAGAGTGGCGCTTGCGCAGACCGACTGTGTGCTCGGCGACGTGGACGCGAATCTGGCCGTCGCCCGGGAGGAGACCGAGCAGGCGGCGGCCCAGGGCGCCGACCTCGTGGTGTTCCCCGAACTGAGCCTGCACGGCTATCACCTCGGCGCCCTGCACCAGGACGCCTCCCTCCCGGTGACGGACCCGCGACTGGCCGCTCTCTCGACGCTCGGCGCGGACGTCGTGATCGGCCTGCACGAACACACCAGCCTGCGCGCCTACAACACCTCCGCCTACTACGCGAATGGCCAACTCCTCCACGCCCACCGCAAGTTGTACCTGCCGAACTACCTGGCCTGGGAGGAACGCAAGCACGTCAGCCCCGGCCAGCATCTGCGCGCGTACGACCTGCCGCACGGGCACGGCCGCGCCGCGACCCTCGTCTGCAACGACGCCTGGCAGCCGGCCCTGCCGTGGCTCGCCGTGCAGGACGGCGCCGAGGTCGTCATCGTCCCCGCGAACAGCGCGGCGACACTCGACCCTGAGGCCATGGACACGGGCCTGTACTGGGACACGCTCCTCGCCTACACCGCGAAGATGCTCCAGTGCTGGGTCGTCTTCGTGAACCGCGTCGGTAACGAACATGGCGCCTCCTTCTGGGGTGGCTCCCGCGTGGTCGACCCACGCGGGACAGTCGTGGCCCAGGCCCCCAAGTGGGACCCAGCACTGGTGACGATCGACATCGACCTCCACGAGGCCCGCCGGCAGCGCAGAGCCGTCCCTCTGGTCGCGGAGGCCCGCCTCGGCCTGATCGAACGGGAGGTCCGCCGCCTGATCGACGAGGGCGGCGACAGCTGACCCGTGCCCAGGCCCGGTCCCCCGCCCGGACGGGCTCCCCACGCACCCGGCGCTGTCAGTGCTGGGTGTAAGACTCACCGGCATGACCGAGAAGTGGGCCATCGCAGCCACCGAGGACGGCGGAGCCCAGCTCGCGCCGCTCGGTGCCGACGGCACACCCGCCGCCCCGGTCCGTCAGGAGCCCAGCCTCGCGGAAGCGGTCCGCTCCCGTCCTGACGTCACACGCTGGATCTGGCGATCTACAGCGGCCGTCTACCCCAGCCTGCTCGCCGCGGGCGTCCGCGTGCCGCGCTGCTACGACATCGAGGACGCCGAGACCCTCCTCCTCGGTCACGCCGGCCACTTCGGGGAACCCCGCTCCGCGGCCGCCACCCTGGCCAGAATCCGCGGGACGGCCGTCCCCCCGGACCCCCCGCAACGCGCCGCGACCCCCGGCTCCCAGTCCTCCCTCTTCGAACCACAACCCGTTCATGTCCCCCTCGAAGAGCTCATAGAGGTGTACGCCGATCAGCAGCGCCGCCACGACGCCACCGCCCATCCGGGCCGGATGCGGCTGCTCACCGCCGCCGAGTCCGCCGCCATGCTCGTAGCGGCCGAGATGAACACGGCGGGCCTCCCCTGGAGCGCCGACGTGCACCGCTCCGTACTGCACGAACTGCTCGGCGAGCGCTACGCGGGCGGTGGCGAACCTCGCCGCCTCGCCGAACTGGCCGACGAGGTGTCCGAGGCCTTCGGCCGCCGCGTACGCCCCGATCTGCCCGCCGACGTGGTGAAGGCGTTCGCCCAGGCCGGCGTGAAGATCACGTCCACGCGCCGCTGGGAGATCGAGTCGATCGACCATCCGGCGGTGCGGCCCCTGATCGAGTACAAGAAGCTGTACCGGATCTACACCGCACACGGCTGGTCCTGGCTCCAGGACTGGGTCCGCGACGGCCGTTTCCGGCCCGAGTACCTGCCCGGCGGTACCGTCACGGGACGCTGGGTCACCAATGGCGGCGGCGCACTCCAGATCCCCAAGGTCATCCGGCGTGCCGTCGTCGCCGACCCTGGCTGGCGGCTCGTCGTCGCCGACGCGGACCAGATGGAACCCCGCGTCCTCGCCGCCATCTCCCGCGACCCCGGCCTGATGGAGGTCGCCGGACGGGAGACCGACCTCTACCAGTCCGTCTCCGACCGGGCCTTCTCCGGCGACCGCGCCAAGGCAAAGCTGGCGGTGCTCGGCGCGGTGTACGGCCAGACGTCAGGTGACGGCCTCAAGAATCTCGCTGCCCTCCGCCGCCGCTTCCCGCAAGCCGTCGCCTACGTCGACGACGCGGCCCGCGCGGGCGAGGAGGGCCGCCTCGTGCGGACCTGGCTCGGCCGCACCTGCCCACCGGTCGCCGGCGCCGGCGACCAGGAGGAAGCAGGCATCCCCCAGGACGACCCGACGCCCGAACAGACCTCGGGAGGCACCGAGTTCACCCCCGGCTACGCCTCCTCGAACTCCCGCGCCCGCGGCCGCTTCGCCCGCAACTTCGTCGTCCAGGGCAGCGCCGCAGACTGGGCCGACCTGATGCTCGCAGCCCTGCGCCGGTCCTGCACCGGGATGGCGGCAGAACTGGTCTTCTTCCAGCACGACGAGGTGATCGTGCACTGCCCGGAAGAAGAAGCGGAAACAGTGACCGCGGCAATCCGCGAGGCCGCAGAGCTGGCCGGCCACCTCACGTTCGGCGACACCCCGGTCCACTTCCCTTTCACCACCGCAGTGGTGAAGTGCTACGCCGACGCGAAGTGACGTCCGTCGGTAGAGCCACTCACAGCCCACCAGAACCCACAGCCGACGACCGCTGATCGCCGGTCACCAATCTCTGGTCAGCACATACTGCTCACCGGGCACCGGCCCCGAGCCCCGAGCCCCGAGCCCCGAGCCCCGAGCCCCGAGCCCCGAGCCCCGAGCCAAAGAGTGCCCCAATGCGCCTTACCCCCGCCACTTCCCACTCGTGGCTATCGCCTTGAGTTGTGTCATGGTCAGCGCGGGCGTGGTCCTCGTGGCCGCGGTGTTCTGCGCGCCCGAGTTGAACGCCGATATCACCACGCGGAACCCGTCCTTGCGGATCGTGTCCACGGTCCACATCACCACGCCCTGGCCCCCCTTCTCGCCGGGCCCCTGATGCGTGACGACCTTCGTGCCGTCAGGCAAGGTCTGCACGCCGGAGCCGAAGAGCTCACCCTCCACGTCCGACATGTTCGGCTGCACATTGATCTGGACGAGGCTCGCCCCCCTGCCGTCGTTCACCACGACGTACGCGGATCCGTCTTCGCCCTGGCTGGTCGTCACCTTGGCGCTCTTCGGCAGCAGCGACTTGAGGTTCTTGAGGATGGTGTCGCCGCTGGAGGCCTGCGGGACCGGCTGCTGCACGGGCTCGTCCTGGGGCTTCGGCAGCGCCCGCAGTATCGGACGCCACTCCTTGGAGGTCACCAGGGCCCTCAACTGTGCGGTGCTGAGCGGTGGTTCGTCCCGGGATGCGGGTTCGCCCTTCTCCGCCGGTGAGTTCCATTCGCTGGCGTCGACGGTGTAGCCCTCCGGCGTCACCACGTACGCGTGCCACCACTTGGTGTCCGCGCGTTTGTCCGGGTACTCGTAGCCCTGCAGGAGCAGCAGCCGGGAGCCGTCGGCCAGCGTCTTGCTCGAGCAGGAGTCGTACGGCGTGTAGACCTTCTCGGGACAGGCGAGCTGCTCCGCGACTCTCGTGCCCTCAGGGTCGACCCGGCCCAGACTCAGGCCGATCGCCGCCTTACCCCTGCCGTCGTCGAAGACGACCGAGGCGAGCGGCCCGAGCCCATCCGCCGTACCGCGGCCCGACTCGTTGCTGAACTTGCCGTCGGGCAGCAGCCCTTCGAGGGTCTTGATCAGATGGCTGGCGGAGAACTGCGGTCCCTCGCCCGGCCTGCTCGTCTTCCCCTGGGTCGTGCTGCCCGGCTCGGGCTGCGCGGCCACCGGGCTGCCGTGCCCGGCCTCGGCCCCGAAGGCCCCGGCTGCGTATGACGCGCCGAATCCGACCGCGGCGAGCGCGGCGAAGCTCCCGGTGACCGTCGCGGCCTGCCGGCGCCGCAGCCTGCGGCGGCCGCGCGCCATGCCGCCGTCGACCAGCGGCCCACCCGTGGCGTTGAACGTCTCACCGGTTATCCGCAGGGCCTCCCCGAGGCCACCCACGAAGGCTTCCTGGTCACGGTCTTCGTCTGTTCCTGACATACCGAACCACCACTCCTCACACCGAATCGAGTCAAGCTCATGACGCGGCGAACTCAGCCACGCTGCCGCCCAGTTGTTCCCGCAGCCGGGCCAGCGCCCGCGTGCTCCGCGTACGCACCGCCGCCGAGCTGACGTTCAGAATCTCCGCGGTCTCCATCACGGATCGGTCCTCCCAGTACCGCAGCACGATCACCGCCCGGTCCTTCGGCGGAAGCTGCCGCAGCGCGTCGAGAAGAGTGATCCGCAGCGAGGCGTCGCCCGGTGCAATGTCCGAGGTCTCCGGAAGCTCGTCGCTGGGCCGCTCCTGCGCGGAACGCCGCCGCTGGTGCGCGAGAAAGGCACGTATGAGCACGGTCTGGGCGTACGCCGCCGGGTTCCCGACCCGTGGCGACCGCCCCCACACCACGTACATCCGCCCCAGCGTCTCCTGCACCAGATCCTCGGCGAAGTGCGTGTCGCCACTGGTCAACAGGCATGCCGAACGGAACAGGTGTCCTGTCCGGGCTTCCGCGAACTCCCGGAACCCGCTTTCCTTGGACCGCCTCATCAGGCGCCCTCCCCCTCATCGCCCCACACCTTTTAGATGCGGTGAGGCGGACGGGATGTTTCAGCGACGCCGCGATCTCCGAGAGCCTGCGGCGCGCACTCTACGATCGCCGCAAGATACGACGCGGCCCGGTCCGCCCACCCACCTCAAGCCGAGGCGAGCGGACCGGACCGGGCCGTGCCGTGCCGTGCCGTGCCGTGCAATGGAGTCAGAACTCGCGTACCGACCCCTGAACTCACGTACCGGAACTCAGTTGATAGAGCCAGAAATCACGTAATGACGAACCGCGCCAAGGCGGCGCGGGGCAGCCCGCTCTACCAACTCGCGCCCGCCGGCTGCCGCGTGGTCACGTTGAACCGGTTGAAGAGATTGGTGACGCCGATCATGAGCGTCAGCGCCGCGAGCCCGCGCTCGTCGTAGTGACGGGCAGCCTCGTCCCAGACGGCGTCCGGCACCGGGTCCGGAGAGTCGGCGAGCCGGGTCGCCGACTCGGCAAGGGCCAGCGCGGCCCGCTCGGCGTCGGTGAAGTACGGCGCCTCACGCCACGCGGCGACGGCAAACAGCCGGTCGTCACTCTCCCCGCCCTTACGCGCACTGCGCACACCGGCGTCGACGCAGTAACTGCACCCGTTGATCTGACTGGCCCGCAGGTGCACCAGTTCGAGCGTGCTCTCAGGCACACCGCCCTCACGGGTGGCCTTGAGAAGCGCCAGCACGGGCTGCGTAACCCCGGGAATCAGCTGGGCCGGGTTCTGTATGCGCGCCTGGATAGTCATGACTTGCCCTCCGTCAGCTCTGTCTCTCTGCCTTCGATGAACTGACGGATCCCGAGACAAGAGTGTGACGACCTGAACGAAGAATCTTCCTCCGGTCGGCAGCGGCCAGGCCACCACACGCAATCGGGCCCGCTCCGCCCTGCGGCGAGGCGCCGGGCGATGCCATGCAGAAGGCCCCCCGCGATCTTCATCCCGCGGAGGGCCACCACACCAGAACAAGCAAAAGCCCCAGATCACGGCGAGTGAGTTCTGGGGCTTCCACAGAGCCGCCTTCGGGATTCGAACCCGAGACCTACGCATTACGAGTGCGTTGCTCTGGCCATCTGAGCTAAGGCGGCGCGCCGTCTGCACCATGGTGCGGTCAGCAACGTCGCCAAGTCTACACAGTTTTCGGGGGTGCTCTGCACACCCTCTGCGGAGGCCCCGGAACGCGCGCCCCGGGGTGCCGAAAAGTGCCCCCTCACCCCTTATGAGCAGCGCTTTCCGTCCTTGGGCGGGGTGCCGTCCAAGAGGTACGCGTTGATCGCGGAGTCGATGCAGGCGCTGCCGCGGCCGTACGCGGTGTGGCCGTCGCCCACGTAGGTGAGGAGCGTGCCGGAATCGAGCTGGCCGGCGAGGGCCTGCGCCCAGCGGTACGGGGTGGCCGGGTCGCGGGTCGTGCCGACAACGACGATCGGGGCGGCACCCTTCGCCTCGATGCGGTGGGCCTCGCCGGTAGCCTTCACCGGCCAGTACGCGCAGTTCAGCGCCGCCCACGCAAGGCCGTCGCCGAAGACCGGGGACGCCTTCTCGAAGGACGGCAGGGCCGCCTTCACGTCGTCGGGGCTCTTGAAGGACGGTGGCAGGTCGAGGCAGTTCACGGCCGCGTTGGCCGCCATCAGGTTCGCGTACGTGCCGTCGCCGTCGCGCTCGTAGTAGCTGTCGGAGAGTGCGAGCAGGCCCGCGCCGTCCTTCTTCTTGATCGCCGAGCTGAGCGCGGAGCGCAGTTGAGCCCACTCCCCCTCGTCGTACATCGCCGCGATCACGCCGGTCGTGGCGAGGGCCTCGCCGAGCTTGCGGCCCGCGGGGTCACCGGTGGGGATGGGGGTGCGGTCCAACTCGGCGAAGAAGGACTTGAGGTGCTTGCCCGCGTCGGCGACGCTCCCGGTGCCCAGCGGGCAGTCGGAGCGCCGTACGCAGTCCTTCGCGAACGACTGGAACGCCGTCTCGAAGCCGGCCGTCTGATCGCGGTTCATCTCCTGCGCCGACAGGGACGGGTCCATCGCGCCGTCCAGGACCATGCGGCCGACCCGCTCCGGATAGAGCCCCGCGTAGGTCGCCCCGAGGAACGTGCCGTACGACGCCCCGACATAATTCAGCTTGTCGTCGCCGAGCGCCGCGCGCAGGATGTCCATGTCGCGGGCCGCCTCGACCGTGGAGACGTGCGGCAGCACCTCGCCGGACCTCGTCTCACAGCCGGCCGCGAACTTCTTGAAGGCCGCCGACAGTTCGTTCGTCTCCGCCTGGTCGTCGGGCGTGACGTCGGTCTGCGTGAACGCGTCCATCTGCTTGCCGTCGAGGCACTCGACCGGTTCGCTGCGGGCGACGCCGCGCGGATCGACCGCGACCATGTCGTAGCGGGCGCGGACCGCCGCCGGGTAGCCGAGGGCAGCGTACGACTGGAGGTAGCCGATCGCCGAGCCGCCGGGCCCGCCGGGGTTGACCAGGAGCGAGCCGAGGCGCTTGCCCGGGCCGGTGGCCTTCTTGCGGGCGACGGCCAGCTTGATGTCACCGGCGTCCGGCTTCTCGTAGTCCAGCGGGGCCTTCATCGTGGTGCATTCGAAGCCGGGTACGCCGCACTCGCGCCAGCTCAGCGACTGCCCGTAGTAGGCGGTCAGGTTGGCGGGGGTCTCCCTGGGCAGCGCGGCCAGCGAGACGTCCGCCGTTCGTGTGCTCCCCGAACTCCCTGGTGAGCACGCGGACATGAGGAGCCCGGCGGCGGCGAGCAGGGTTCCACAGGCCCGGAGGCCTCGGACGGGGGAATGGTGACGCCTGAAGTACATCAGTCGAGCCTAACTGTCCGCGTTCGGTCAGTAGCGATGTGTGGCGACCGCGCCCCGTACGAGTTAACCGAAGGCGTGTCAGCCCGCCCGCAGCGCCATCGTCATCGCCTCCACCGCGAGCAGCGGCGCCACATTGCGGTCGAGCGCGTCACGGCATTCGGCGATCGCCTCGATGCGGCGGAGCGTGGCCTCGGGCGAGGCCGCGCGGGCGAGGCGCTCCAGGGTGTCCTGCGCGTCGGTGTTCGCGAGGGCGACGCGGGAGCCGAGCTGCAGGGCGAGCACGTCGCGGTAGAAGCCCGTGAGGTCCGTGAGGGCCAGGTCGAGGCTGTCTCGCTGCGTACGCGTTCTGCGGCGCTTCTGGCGGTCCTCCAGATCCTTCATGGCGCCCGCCGTGCCGCGCGGCATCCTGCTGCCGCTCTGTCCGCCGAGCGCTGCCTTCAGCTCCTCGGTCTCCTTGGTGTCGACCTCCTCGGCGAGCTGCTTGGTGTCCTCCGCCGCCGTGTCGATCAGCTCCTGCGCGGCCTTGAGGCACCCGCCGATGTCGTCGACCCTCAGGGGCAGCTTCAGCACCGCCGCCCTGCGCGCCCGCGCGCGGGGATCCGTGGCCAGGCGCCGCGCGCGGTCGATGTGGCCCTGCGTGGCGCGGGCCGCTTCGGCGGCGACGGCCGGCTCGATGCCGTCGCGTCGTACGAGCATGTCGGCCACCGCTTCGACCGCGGGTGTACGCAGCGTCAGGTGGCGGCAGCGGGAGCGGATCGTGGGCAGGACGTCTTCGAGGGAGGGTGCGCAGAGCAGCCAGACGGTCCGCGGGGCGGGCTCCTCCACGGCCTTCAGAAGTACGTTCCCCGCGCCCTCCGTGAGGCGGTCCGCGTCTTCCAGGACGATGACCTGCCAGCGGCCCACGGCGGGCGACAGCTGTGCTCTGCGGACGAGCTCGCGGGTCTCCTTCACGCCGATGGAGAGCAGATCCGTACGGACGATCTCCACGTCGGCGTGCGTGCCGACGAGGCTCGTGTGGCAGCCGTCACAGAATCCGCAGCCGGGGGCTCCGCCCAGCGCTCGGTCCGGGCTGACGCACTGGAGCGCTGCGGCGAACGCGCGCGCCGTCGTCGCCCGCCCCGAGCCGGGAGGACCGGTGAAGAGCCAGGCGTGCGTCATCCTGGAGGTCTCGGGCAGCGGCGCCTTCGTCGCCGTGGCCGTGACGAGCGCGTCGGCGTCCCGCGCGGCGGCGTCGAGCTGCGCGGCCACGCGCTCCTGACCCACCAGGTCGTCCCATACAGGCATGGACTACCACCTCACCGTCGAACTCCGGCACTTCGCTCCACGGATTCATTGTGCGGGACGGCACTGACAACGCCGTCCGGCGACCGATCCGGCGCCCCAGCGATCGGGCCGGCAATCGGTCACCGGACGGCGACAGGTCCCCGGCCGGCTCGACGCCGGCCCCGGTCGGATCAGCGCCGCCCCCGGCGCCTGCCGCCCGCGCCCTCGTCGCCGTCGTCGTCGTGCCCGCCGAGCAGTTCGTCGGCCAGCGTCGGCAGGTCGTCCAGCGGGGTCTCCTCCGCCCAGTCGGGCCTCGGCCGCTGACGGGGCCGGCCCTCCTCGTCGACCTGGGGCAGCTCACGCGTCCGGTCATTCGAACCATGACCGGCACCCGCGCCAGCACGCCCGGCCGACGGCGCCGAAGTCTGGCGCTCATCACGGAAGTACCCCGGCGGAACCCGATCCGCCGACCCGTCATCGCCAACACCAGCACCAGCACCAGCACCGCTACCGACGGAGTCATCACGCACCGGCTGCAGCACCGCCGTCTCGTCGGCGGCCTTGGCCTGCTGTGCGGGATTCGGCGGCATCGGCAGCTGAGTGGTCTCGTCGTTGTCCCCACCCTGCCAAGCACCACGCCCGGCACCAGCACCAGAGGCAGTCCCAGCCGCGGAACCCTTAGCTGCGTCCCTGACCGGCGGCAGCACGGCCGTTTCGTCGGCCGCGCCACCCGTGGGATTCACCACGGGCGTGGGAACGGTGGTCTCGTTGTCGGCCCTCGAGGGCCGGCCGGCGCCCTCGGACCCGGGCCCAGCCGCAGAAGCCGCCACGGACTCGGACGCAGCCGAAGCCGCCGCCGCAGACGCCGCCGCCAGCCGACGGGCCTCCTCCGCCCGCAGCAGCGCCTCCTCCGCCTTGCGCTGCTTCTCCAGGCGTCGTTCCTCAGCCTCCGCGCGCAGGCGCGCCTCTTCCTCCGCCTGACGGCGGCGGCGTTCCTCCTCGGCGGCCCGGGTCTGCTCCTCGGCGAGGAGCCTGGCGCGCTCCTCCTCGGCACGGCGACGGGACTCCTCGGCGCGTTGGCGGGCCGCTTCGGCCTGGCGCTCGGCCTCGCGCCGCTGCGCCTCCTCCAGCTCGCGCTGCTTGCGCTCCTCCTCCTCGGCGCGCAGCTTGGCGAGCTGTGCCAGCCGCTCGCGTTCGACGCGCTCCTCCTCGGCCTTGCGGTCGGCCTCGGCCTCGGCCTTCCTGCGGGCCTCCTCCTCGGCGGCCTTACGGGCCTCTTCCTGGGCCTTCACCTCGGCGTCGGAGAGCGGCAGCACCATGTCGAGCCGGTGCCGGACCACGGTCGTGACGGCTTCCGGCTCCTGGGCCGCGTCGACGACGAGGTAGCGGCCGGGGTCGGCGGCGGCGAGCGTGAGGAAACCGGAGCGCACGCGCGCGTGGAACTCGGCCGGCTCCGATTCGAGGCGGTCGGGCGCCTCCGTGAACCGCTCACGTGCCGCCTGCGGGTCGACGTCGAGCAGAACGGTCAGATGCGGTACGAGTCCGCCGGTCGCCCAGCGGTTGATGCGGGCGACCTCGGTCGGCGACAGGTCGCGACCGGCGCCCTGGTAGGCGACGGACGAGTCGATGTAGCGGTCGGAGATCACGACGGCGCCGCGCTCGAGGGCGGGCCGTACGACGGTGTCCACGTGCTCCGCGCGGTCGGCGGCGTACAGGAGGGCCTCGGCCCGGTGCGAGAGGCCGGCCGACGACACGTCGAGGAGGATCGAACGCAGCCGCTTGCCGACCGGGGTCGCGCCGGGTTCGCGCGTGACGACGACCTCGTGGCCCTTGTCACGGATCCACTCGGCGAGCGCCTCGGCCTGGGTCGACTTCCCGGCGCCGTCACCACCCTCCAGGGCGATGAAGAAGCCGGTGGCGGCGGGGGCCTGCGCCGGATCGTTCCCGCCCATCAGCGCGTCGCGCAGGTCGTGCCGCAGGGGCACTCCGCTGCGGTCGTCGGCCTTGGCGAGTACGAGGGCGGCCACGGGCAGCAGCAGGGCGCCGACGAGCATCAGCGTGAAGGCGGCGCCGCCGTGCGCGAACACGAACTTGCCGTTGACCAGCCGGTGCGGGCCGATCGCGGCCGCGAGCAGGGGCGCGGCGACGGCGGCGACCGCGATGGACACGCGGACGACGGCCTGGAGGTGCTCGGTCGTGCGGGCGCGCCGGTAGTCCTCGGACTCCTGGTCGAGGAGGGTGTGCCCGGTGTTGGCGGCGATGCCCGCGGTGACGCCGGCGAGGGTGACGATCAGCAGGACGCTGGTGACGTCGGGGACCAGGCCGGCGGCGAGCAGGGCGATGCCGGTCAGAGCGATCGCCAGCGCGAGGAGCCTGCGGCGCGACAGCGACGGCAGCACGGAGGGCGCTGAGCGGATGCCGACGACCGTGCCGCCCGTGAGCCCGAGCACGAGCAGCCCGAACATCACCGGGCCGCCGGACAGGTCCTTGGCGTGCAGTACGGAGACAGCGACGGCCGCCGAGATCGCCCCGGCGACGGCGGCGCAGGCGAGGACGAGGAGCGGGATGGCTCCCGTGCGTCCCTTGTCGACACCGCTGCCGGTCTTGGGGCGGCGCATGCCCTCGAGCGGGGACCGCGCGCGCGGGGTCTGCGTGTCGGGCAGTTCGAGGAAGAAGACGACGGAGAGCGAGGCGGCGAACAGACCGGCCGCTACGTAGGAGGCCAGTGCGGCCTGGTGCAGGCCGAACCAGTCGACCCCGGCCCCGATCAGGTTCCCCACGAGAGTGACGACGACGAGCGCGGCTGCCGCGAGGGGCAGCGCCACGAAACCGGTGCGCAGGGAGAGGCGCCGCAGCGCGTCCATGTGGTCGGGCAGCGGGCGTACGGCCGCGCCTTCGAGGGGCGGCGCGGGCAGCAGCGCGGGCGCCGCGCTCTCGCGCGACACGGTCCAGAAGCGCTCGGCGACGCCGGCCACGAAGGCGGTGACGAGCAGGACCGCCAGCGCGTTGTCCGGGGTCCAGTCGATCCACAGGGGCGCGACGATGAGGAGCGCGGCCCGCACACCGTCCGCGCCGACCATCGTCCAGCGCCGGTCGAGGGGACCGTCCTTGGAGGTCAGCGACGTGAGCGGGCCGAGGAGTACGGCTCCGAAGAGCAGAGTCGACAGGACGCGCGCGCCGAACACGGCGGCGACGGCGAAGGCCACGCCCCGGTACCCGCCCCCGAACGAGCCCTCGGAGACGGCTACCTGAAGGGCCAGCACCACGAGCACAAGAAGCCCGAGCGCGTCACCGATGCCGCCCACGAGTTGGGCGCTCCACAGTCGTTTCAGCTGCGGCACCCGCAGCAGGGCGCGGACAGCGCGCTCCCGGGAATCTGCGACCAGGGCGTCGTCGGGGGCCGGATTCTTGGCCGTTGGCTGCTCGGCTCGCGTCATTCGTCCAGCCTATCCGGACCCACTGACTCCCCGAAGGTCCACCCGAACATACGGCCGCCGGGGCACTCGCCCCGGCGGCCGTATGACATTCACGCGCGCGTGCACACTCCCGTGTGCCTACTCCTCCGTAGAAGGACCTCCGTGGAGGACGACTACAGGAGGACTACTCCTCCGTAGAGGTCGATTTCGTAGCCGTCGCCTTCTTGGCGGTCGTCTTCTTCGCGGCGGTCGTCTTCTTCGCAGTCGTCGTCTTCGAAGCGGCGGTCTTCTTGGCAGCCGTCTTCTTGGCGGGCGCCTTCTTTGCCGGAGCCTTCTTGGCCGTCTTCTTGGCGGGGCTCTTCGCCCGCTTCTCGGCGAGCAGTTCGTAGCCGCGCTCGGGCGTGATCTCCTCGACGGAGTCGGACGACCTGAGCGTCGCGTTCGTCTCGCCGTCCGTGACGTACGCGCCGAAGCGGCCGTCCTTGACGACGACGGGCTTCCCGCTGACCGGGTCCTCGCCGAGCTCCTTCAGCGGCGGCTTGGCGGCCGCGCGCCCGCGCTGCTTGGGCTGCGCGTAGATCGCGAGAGCCTCCTCCAGCGTGATGGCGAAGAGCTGCTCCTCGGTCTCCAGGGAGCGCGAGTCGGTGCCCTTCTTCAGGTACGGCCCGTACCGCCCGTTCTGCGCGGTGATCTCGACGCCCTCGGCATCGGCGCCGACCACGCGCGGGAGGGACATCAGCTTGAGGGCGTCGTCCAATGTGACCGTGTCGACGGACATCGACTTGAAGAGCGACGCCGTACGCGGCTTGACCGCGTTCTTGCCGGTCTTCGGGGTGCCCTCGGGGAGCACCTCGGTGACGTACGGCCCGTAACGACCGTCCTTCGCGATGATCTGGTTCCCGGAGACGGGGTCAGCGCCCAGCTCGAAGTCACCGCTCGGCTTGGCGAGGAGCTCCTCCGCGTACTCGACGGTGAGCTCGTCCGGAGCGAGTTCCTCCGGCACGTCCGCGCGCTGGTGGTTCTCGGAGTCGCGCTCGCCGCGCTCGACGTAGGGGCCGTAGCGGCCGACCCGCAGGACGATGCCTTCACCGACGGGGAAGGACGACACCTCGCGGGCGTCGATCGCGCCCAGGTCGGTGACGAGCTCCTTGAGGCCGCCGAGGTGGTCGCCGTCGCCGTTGCCCGCGTCGGCGGCTCCTCCGGAGCCCTCGCCCTCGCCGAAGTAGAAGCGCCGCAGCCACGGCACGGCCTGCGCCTCACCGCGGGCGATGCGGTCGAGGTCGTCCTCCATCCTGGCGGTGAAGTCGTAGTCGACGAGCCGCCCGAAGTGCTTCTCCAGGAGGTTGACCACGGCGAAGGACAGGAAGGAGGGCACAAGGGCCGTCCCCTTCTTGAACACATAGCCGCGGTCGAGGATGGTCCCGATGATCGACGCGTACGTCGACGGGCGGCCGATCTCGCGCTCTTCCAGCTCCTTGACCAGGCTGGCCTCGGTGTAGCGGGCCGGAGGCTTGGTCGCGTGGCCGTCGACGGTGATCTCCTCGGCGGACAGAGCGTCGCCCTCGGAGACCTGCGGCAGCCGGCGCTCACGGTCGTCGAGCTCGGCGTTCGGGTCGTCCGCGCCCTCGACGTAGGCCTTGAGGAAGCCGTGGAAGGTGATCGTCTTGCCGGAGGCGGAGAACTCGGCGTTGCGGCCGTCGGCGGAGGCGCCGCCGATCTTGACCGTGACGGAGTTTCCGACCGCGTCCTTCATCTGGGAGGCGACGGTCCGCTTCCAGATCAGCTCGTAGAGCCGGAACTGGTCACCGGTCAGGCCGGTCTCGGCGGGCGTGCGGAAACGATCACCCGACGGGCGGATCGCCTCGTGCGCCTCCTGCGCGTTCTTGACCTTGCCGGCGTACGTGCGCGGCTTGTCCGGCAGGTAGTCGGCCCCGTACAGCTGCGTGACCTGCGCACGGGCGGCCGAGACCGCCGTGTCGGACAGGGTCGTGGAGTCCGTACGCATATAGGTGATGAAGCCGTTCTCGTACAGCTTCTGGGCCACCTGCATGGTGGCCTTCGCGCCGAAGCCGAGCTTGCGGCTCGCCTCCTGCTGGAGCGTCGTCGTACGGAACGGGGCGTACGGCGAGCGGCGGTACGGCTTCGACTCGACGGACCGTACGGCGAAGTTCGTGTTCTCCAGGGCGGCGGCGAGCGCGCGGGCGTTCGTCTCGTCCAGGGCCAGCACGTTCGCGGACTTCAGCTGGCCGAGCGAGTCGAAGTCGCGGCCCTGCGCGATGCGCCTGCCGTCGACCGCGCTCAGGCGGGCCACGAGGTTCGACGGGTCGCTGGCGTCGCCGGAGCGGCCGGTCGCGAAGGTGCCTGTCAGGTCCCAGTACTCGGCGGAGCGGAAGGCGATGCGCTCGCGCTCCCGCTCGACGACGAGGCGGGTGGCCACGGACTGGACGCGGCCCGCCGACAGGCGCGGCATGACCTTCTTCCACAGGACCGGCGATACCTCGTAGCCGTAGAGGCGGTCGAGGATGCGGCGGGTCTCCTGGGCGTCGACCATGCGCTTGTTGAGCTCGCGCGGGTTGGCGACGGCGCTGCGGATCGCGTCCTTGGTGATCTCGTGGAAGACCATCCGGTGGACGGGGACCTTGGGCTTCAGGACCTCGAGGAGGTGCCACGCGATGGCTTCGCCCTCGCGGTCCTCATCGGTGGCGAGGAAGAGTTCGTCGGAGTCCTTCAGCAGGTCCTTGAGCTTCTTGACCTGGGCCTTCTTGTCCGCGTTGACCACATAGATCGGCTGGAAGTCGTGTTCGACGTCCACACCGAGCCGGCGCACCTCGCCGGTGTACTTCTCGGGCACCTCGGCGGCGCCGCTCGGGAGGTCGCGGATGTGCCCGACGCTCGCTTCGACGACGTATCCAGGACCGAGGTAGCCCTTGATCGTCTTCGCCTTGGCAGGCGACTCGACGATGACGAGTCGGCGGCCGCCGTGTGCGGTCTCGCTGGTCGGGGACAACTTCGCTCTTCTCTCCGGTCGGCGCTGGGGATCCCCCGCGCCCTCAGGACGTGGGGGTCGGCACTGCGGTACGTGCGGTGTCGCTGCGGAGTGTGACGGTACCTCCCGCCCCCGTGTCAAACGGGAAAAGCTCGCAACGGCCACTCGAACGGTAACCCGACTACCGACGATCCTGCCGCCCGGAGTGCCCACAGGGTGTCCGGGACGTCCACCGGGCCCTCACCCGGAACGCCCCCTGCGGGCCGCCGCTCAGAACCGGCCGAAGCACCACACCCCGAGCACCAGAGAGGCCACTGCGACCAGGGTGGCGAGCGTCGCCGATGCGACAGGGTTCACACCGTCCGCGACGGGTGAGCGGTGCATGACACGCACCCCGGTCCACAGCAGCAGTCCCGCCCCGAACAGCGTGAACACGGTCCCGGCGAAGATCGCTGGTCCGCTTTCCATGGCTTTTCCTCCCGGTGCTGGGGTCCCAGGCCGGTGAGGCTGACACGCGCGGGAGGCGTCAGGGCGAACCCCGGGTGAACGACCGCCGTGGCGGGCCTTTGGCAACGATGTCACGGGGCGCCGTCAGAGATCTTTTGAGGTCTTTCGGAAGATCTCCCGAGATCTTCCGAAAGAAAAGCGGAATCGCGTCAGCCCTCGCCTCAGACCTGAGCCGGCTCCAGGAACCCCTGCTCGACGAGCATCCTGATCTGCGCGGGCGTGCGGTCCCGCAGCAAGACCGGATCTTCCCCCACGAGTTGTGCGATGGCGTCGAGGATCCGGCCGGCGCTGAGGGTGCCGTCGCAGACGCCCGCGAACCCGGCGCCGATCGTGTCCACCTTCGTGGCCCGGCGCATCCCGCGGTGCTGGCGCAGCACCACATGCTCCGGGTCCTCGGCCCCCGGCAGCCCGACCTGCTCCTGCACGACCTCGCCCGCGAGCCTGAAGTGGGCGCCGAGCAGGGCGGCGTCGTCGTGCGTGCGCAGATAGTCGAGGCGCTCGAAGTGCGCCCGCACCGTGTCCCCGAGGGGTTGTTCGACGGAGTGCGGCCACTCCTCCACCGTGACGGACGGCTCGACGCCCTCCGGGGCCTTGCGCAGGGTGATCCAGCCGAACCCGACGCCCCGCACCTTGCGCGCCTCGAACTCGTCGAGCCACGCGTCGTACAGCGCCGCGTACTCCGCCGGGTCCGTGCGGTGATCCCCGGCGTCCCGCAGCCACAACTCGGCGTACTGCGTGATGTCCTGCACCTCGCGCTGCACGACCCACGCGTCGCACCCGCGCGGCACCCAGGACCGGAGCCGGTCGGTCCACTCCTCCCCGTCGACGTGCTGCCAGTTGGCGAGAAACTGCGCGTACCCGCCCTCGTTCAGTCGTGCCCCCGCCTCCTGAACGAGCGTGCGGCACAGATCGTCCCCGGCCATCCCGCCGTCGCGGTATGTCAGCCGCGCGCCCGGCGAGATGACGAAGGGCGGATTCGACACGATCAGGTCGTACGTCTCGTCGCCCACGGGCTCGAACAGTGAGCCCTCGTGCAGGTCGGCGGGGCCGGTACCGGAGAGGGCGAGGGTCAGCGCCGTCATGTGGAGGGCGCGCGGGTTGAGGTCGGTGGCGACGACACGCGTGGCGTGCCGGGTGGCGTGCAGGGCTTGGATCCCGGAACCCGTACCTAGGTCGAGCGCGCTCTCCACGGGCGTCCGCACGGTGATCCCGGACAGTGTCGTGGACGCACCGCCGACGCCCAGGACGACGCCCTCGGCGCGACTGCCGATGCCTCCGGCGCCGCCGACGGCGCACCCGAGGTCGGACACGATGAACCAGTCCTCGCCGTCGGGCCCGCCGTACGGCCGTACGTCGACGGACGCGGCGACCTCGTCGTCACCGGCGCGTGTCAGCCACCCGCTCTCCAGGCACTCCTCGACCGGCAGAACGGCCGCCACGCGCGCGTACTCCGCGGGCTGTTGCAACAGGAACAGCCGTACGAGCGTCTCCAGCGGGCTGTCCCCGCGGGTCGCCCGCAGGGCGGGGACGGTCTCGCTCCGCGCGAGCGCCGCGTAGGCAGGCGCCCCGAGCAGCTCGAGCAGGCCGTCGGCGGTGAACTCGGCCCCCAACAGGGACTCCCGCAGCCGGGCGGCGACATCGTCACGGTCAATGGACGGCAACTTGGACAGACTGGAGCTACTCACGCCCCCATTGTCACCCCGGACCCCCGATGGCCACCCACATACGACGTGTCCCCGGCACCGTGTGAAGACGGCACCGGGGACACGGGGGAAACGTCAGCCCTCTGAGTCAGCTCACCCCAGAGCCAGCACCCGGAGTCCGCTCACCGTAGAGCCGAGTCGCTCCGGAGCCAGCTCACCGTAGAGCCGGCTCCCGGAGCCAGCTCACGCAGAGCCGACTTCCGGAGCCAGCTCACCTGAGCCCGCACCCGAAGCCAGCCCCCGAAGTCAGCTCGCCTGAGCCAACTCCTGGGAGCGGCTCACCCGCGTCAGCTCTTGGAGGGAGCCGGGGAAGCGGACGCGCTCTTGCAACTGTCCTGCTTCGCCATCGCCTTGCCGACGTCGCCCTCCTCCAGCTTCTTGAGCGCGTCGCTCCCGCTCTGGCTCAGCTTGTCGAGCTCGCCCGCGATGCCCTTGAGGCCGTCGGCGAACTTCGCCTGGTCCTTCGTGTCGAGCTTGTCGACCTGCTTCTTCAGGTCCGCGTACGAGGCCGAGATCGCGTTGAGTTCCTTGACCGCGTTCTTCTGCTTCTTGTCGCCGCCGTCGACGGGCGGGGCGCCCGCGTTGTCCACGGCCGAACCGATCGCCTTGTAGGCGTCGGACATGTCCTGGAAGGCCTGCGAGTCGGTGCTCTGGACGTCCGCGGGCTTGCTGTTGTCCGAGGTCTCCTTCTGGATCGCGGCGTTGGCGTCCTCGATCTTCTTGGCCTGCGGCTGGACCGAGTCACAGACCTTCTTGGCCCAGGAGTCCAGCTTCTCGTTGCCGTTGTCGCTGCTGCATCCCGACAGCGCAAGCACCAGTACCGCACCGCCGGACAGTGCGGCTGCAAGCTTCTTGTTCACCGGATTGGTCCCTTCCATGGCTCTCGGCCCCGGAACATACACGCCAAGTGGGCGACAATCGCTTGCTGAACGTCCGTTACGAGTGCTTTATCGGCTTTTTATAACCATTTGCACCAAGAGAGATAAGCCTCACTGAAGAACCGTCACCTGACACGGGCGGGCGAGCAGCGCGTCAATACGCGCTGCCCGCCCGCCCGTTGAGCTCGCGGCCGTACCTGACCAGGTGAAACCCGGGGTCAGGAAACCACCGCCGGATCCGCCTGCTGTTTCGCTACCTGGTCGGAGTTGTCGTCGTCGCCGACTGTGATGCCGCGCCTCTTGGAGACGTAAACGGAACCGACGATCACGCCGATCGACAGCACGGCGACGACGATCCGTACGCCCAGGCTCGCGTCCGCCCCGAAGCTGAACTTGACGACCGCGGGCGCGATAAGAAGCGCCACCAGGTTCATCACCTTCAGCAGCGGGTTGATCGCGGGCCCGGCCGTGTCCTTGAACGGGTCGCCGACCGTGTCGCCGATGACGGTCGCGGCATGGGCCTCGCTGCCCTTGCCGCCGTGGTGCCCGTCCTCGACGAGTTTCTTCGCGTTGTCCCACGCGCCACCGGAGTTGGCGAGGAAGACCGCCATCAGCGTGCCGGTGCCGATCGCCCCGGCGAGGAACGAACCGAGGGCACCGACGCCGAGCGTGAAACCGATCGCGATGGGCGCGAGAACGGCGAGCAGACCCGGCGTGGCCAACTCCCGCAACGCGTCCTTCGTGCAGATGTCGACGACGCGCCCGTACTCCGGCTTCTCCGTGTAGTCCATGATTCCGGGGTGTTCGCGGAACTGCCGCCGCACCTCGTAGACCACGGCACCCGCGGACCGCGACACCGCGTTGATCGCGAGTCCGGAGAAGAGGAAGACGACCGCGGCGCCGGCGATCAGGCCCACCAGATTGTTGGGCTGCGAGATGTCCATCACGAGGTTCATCGGGCCGCCGTCGCCGACCTTCTCGCCGACATCCCTGGCGGCGGAGACGATCGCGTCACGGTAGGACCCGAAGAGCGCCGAGGCCGCGAGTACGGCCGTGGCGATGGCGATTCCCTTGGTGATGGCCTTGGTCGTGTTGCCCACGGCGTCCAGGTCGGTGAGGACCTGCGCGCCCGAGCCCGTCACGTCACCGGACATCTCGGCGATGCCCTGCGCGTTGTCGGAGACGGGTCCGAAGGTGTCCATGGCGACGATGACGCCGACCGTGGTGAGCAGGCCCGTGCCCGCGAGGGCGACCGCGAACAGCGCCAGCATGATCGACGTGCCGCCGAGCAGGAACGCCCCGTACACGCCGAGACCGATCAACAGGCCGGTGTAGACGGCCGATTCGAGGCCGACGGAGATTCCTGCGAGCACCACGGTGGCGGGTCCGGTGAGCGACGACTTGCCGATGTCGCGGACCGGGCGCCGACTGGTCTCGGTGAAGTAGCCCGTGAGCTGCTGGATCAGCGCGGCGAGCACGATACCGATGGCCACGGCGACGAGGGCCAGGATCCGCGGATCACCGTCCTTCACCTTGATCGCCGCGTCGGTGATGCCGTTGAGCTCGGCATACGTCGCCGGCAGATACGTGTAGACCGCTGCGGCCACCAGGGCGAGCGAGATGACCGCGGAGATGAAGAACCCGCGGTTGATCGCGCTCATCCCGCTGCGATCGGTCCGGCGCGGCGCCACGGCGAAGATTCCGATCATGGCCGTCACTACGCCGATCGCGGGAACGATCAGCGGGAAGGCGAGCCCGGAGTCGCCGAAGGCCGCCTTGCCGAGGATCAGCGCGGCGACCAGCGTGACGGCGTACGACTCGAAGAGGTCGGCGGCCATACCGGCACAGTCGCCGACGTTGTCGCCCACGTTGTCGGCGATGGTCGCGGCATTACGCGGATCATCCTCCGGAATGCCCTTTTCGACCTTGCCGACCAGGTCGGCGCCGACGTCGGCGGCCTTGGTGAAGATGCCGCCTCCGACACGCATGAACATCGCGATGAGCGCCGCGCCGAGGCCAAATCCTTCGAGGACCTTGGGCGCGTCGGCCGCGTAGACCAGCACGACACAGGAGGCGCCGAGCAGACCCAGCCCCACCGTGAACATGCCGACTACGCCACCCGTGCGAAAAGCGATCTTCATGGCCTTGTGCGAGACGGCGGTGAGATCTTTTTCCGGCTCGCCTTCGGCCGGGGTGGCTTCCCTGGCCGCGGCGGCGACGCGCACATTACTGCGCACCGCGAGCCACATTCCGATGTATCCGGTGGTCGCCGAGAACACCGCGCCGATCAGGAAGAAGATCGAACGCCCGGCTCGCTGATTCCAATCGTCCGCGGGCAGCAGCATGAGCAGGAAGAACACCACGACGGCGAATACCGCGAGGGTCCGCAGCTGCCGTCCGAGATAGGCATTCGCGCCTTCCTGGACCGCTGCCGCGATCTTCTTCATGCTGTCGGTGCCCTCGCCTGCCGCCAGTACCTGGCGTACGAGCACTGCGGCCACCACGAGGGCGGCGAGCGCGACGATCCCGATCACCATGACGATGAGGCGGTTGTCGTCGGTCAGGACCGCGGCTGCGAAGGTTGAGGGGTGGTCAAACGCTTGAGGGGTAGAAAGCCCCGCCATTCGTCCTCCTTGACGCTTGGGCTGAGCTCAAGATGTGGACGGATTGTAGGGAGTGGCGCCTGATCAAAACAGTGCGCGAGAAACGGAATTTGCCATCCGTTACTACCCGGCGAATGATCGTCCAACACGATGGGCGCACAAGAAGCGGTAATGCCCTGAAAGCATTGAAGCTTGATCCAATTATGATCGACGATCTAGGAAACGCAAAAGGACCCTGCTCACCGGGGTGACTGCAGGGCCTCTAGCCAGAAACGATCACATGGGGGTACCGCCGGGCGAAGCCACGGGCGGGCGGATCAGGGGGCGTTGCGTGGACGCCGGGGGGACCGCGTCAGGACGGAAGAGTCACCGGCGTGGTCGGCCAAGTCATCCGAATGAGTCCACCGGACTCGTCCGTGGTGACCTCTACGTCGTCGACGAGGCCACTGATGACGGCGAGGCCCATGTCGTCCTCACCCTCCGCCTCCAGATCGTCCGACCCGCCGGGCGCGCCGGACGACTGATCGCCGGGAACACTCCGCGGAGCCTCGTCCCCGACCTCGATGGAGAACTGCTTCTCCTCCTCGGTGAGAAGTACCCGAACGGGTGCAGTGATACCGCTACTCCGGTGAAGACCGACGGCGCGGCTGCAGGCCTCGCCGACAGCGAGCCTGACCTCGTCGAGCACGGCCTCGTCCACTCCGGCCCTGCGCGCCACCGCGGCCGCCACCAGGCGGGCGGTTCTGACGTGCTCGGGCTGCGCGCTGAATCGGAGTTCGACGGTGGCCATGCATCCCCCTCGGATGTACGGGCGTGCTCTGAAGGGACCGGGCCATCGGCCCGGCCCCCACTTCCGCTCAGCCACCGGCCCGCGGGCCGGCGACCGATCAGTCGGTAGCCGCTACGGCTTCCTCGACCGAGGTGTGGATGGGGAACACCTTGGTCAGGCCGGTGATACGGAAGATCTTGAGAATGCGCTCCTGGTTGCAGACCAGTCGCAGCGAGCCCTCATGGGCCCGCACTCGCTTCAGTCCGCCCACCAGCACGCCGAGCCCGGTGGAGTCGAGGAAATCGACTCCCTCCATGTCGACGACAAGGTGGAAGCTGCCGTCGTTCACCAGCTCGACCAGCTGCTCTCGCAGCTTGGGCGCGGTATATACATCGATTTCGCCACCGACCTCGACGACCGTACGATCGCCGACGGTACGGGTCGACAGGGACAGGTCCACGGATCCTCCAGCACCTTGCTATCGAGCGGTCGTCCCTCGGGACACCTCGGCAGAGCCCCCGGGACGGATCGCCAGCCGCAATGGCATTCAATCACTTACCGGCAGGCGTGCACGACGCCTTAGGAGCATTGTCCGTCACGCCAGTGACACACTCGGTGTCGATGGCCAAGAATCACCGTCGCGGACAACCCACGGCGGACACCGCTTCCCGCCCCTCTCCAGGGGCGATTCTCGACCGGCTCGCCTCGGGTCCGAGCCGGGCTTCGCGCATCACTCATACGGAGCACTTGCCCCCGCGACCGGGTCGTCATGCCGTATGGCCCGACCGCATCCGATCCGAGGTCATCGCCGCCGTCCAGTCGGCCGGAATCGAGCACCCCTGGGCCCACCAGGCACTCGCCGCCGAGCACGCGATGGACGGCGAGTCGGTCGTCGTCTCCACCGGAACGGCCTCCGGAAAGTCCCTGGCGTACCTCGTCCCGGTGCTCTCCCGGCTCCTCGACGGCTCCGAGGCACCGAACGGGCGTGGCGCGACCGCGCTCTACCTCGCACCGACGAAAGCCCTCGCCGCGGACCAGTGCCGATCGGTGAAGGAACTTTCACAACCGCTCGGCACGGCGATCCGCCCCGCCGTCTACGACGGCGACACCCCCGTCGAGGAACGCGAGTGGGTGCGGCAGTACGCCAACTACGTCCTGACCAACCCCGACATGTTGCACCGCGGGATATTGCCCTCACACCCCCGCTGGTCCTCCTTCCTCAAGTCGCTCAAGTACGTCGTCATCGACGAGTGCCACACCTACCGCGGCGTCTTCGGGTCCCACGTCGCCCAGGTCCTGCGCCGTCTGCGCCGCCTGTGCGCCCGCTACGGCTCGGAACCCGTGTTCCTGCTGGCGTCCGCCACCGCCGCCGACCCGGCCGTCGCTGCGGAGCGCCTGACGGGCCTCCCGGTCCTCGAGATCGCCGACGACGCGTCGCCCCGCGGAGAGCTCGTCTTCGCCCTCTGGGAGCCCCCTCTCACCGATCTCCACGGCGAGAAGGGCGCCCCCGTCCGCCGCACCGCCACCGCCGAGACGGCGGACCTGCTGACCGACCTGACCGTGCAGGGCGTCCACTCCGTGGCCTTCGTACGCTCCCGGCGCGGCGCCGAGCTGATCTCGGTGATCGCCCAGGAACGCCTCGCCGAGATCGACCGCTCCCTTGCCCGCCGCGTCGCCGCGTACCGCGGCGGCTACCTGCCCGAGGAACGCCGCGCCCTCGAACGCGCCCTGCACTCCGGCGAACTGCTCGGCCTCGCCGCCACCACCGCCCTCGAACTCGGCATCGACGTCTCGGGGTTGGACGCCGTCGTCATCGCCGGCTACCCGGGCACCAGGGCGTCGCTGTGGCAGCAGGCGGGCCGCGCCGGACGATCAGGACAGGGCGCGCTCGCCGTCCTCGTCGCCCGCGACGACCCACTGGACACATACCTCGTCCACCACCCAGAAGCCCTCTTCGACCAGCCGGTGGAGTCCACGGTCCTGGACCCCGACAACCCGTACGTCCTCGCCCCCCATCTGTGCGCAGCCGCAGCCGAACTCCCGCTCACCGACGACGACTTGCCCCTCTTCGGTCCGACCACCGCCGAGCTGCTCCCCCAGCTGGAGGACGCGAAGCTGCTGCGCCGCCGCACCAAGGCCTGGCACTGGACCCGCCGCGAACGCGCCGCCGATCTGACGGACATCCGAGGCGACGGCGGCAGCCCCGTACAGATCGTCGAGGCGGGTACGGGACGCCTCCTGGGCACCGTGGACGCCGGCTCGGCGCACACGACCGTCCACGACGGCGCGGTCCACCTCCACCAGGGCCGCACATACCTCGTGAAGCACCTGGATCTGGAGGACTCGGTCGCCCTCGTCGAGGAGGCCAACCCGACCTACTCGACCACCGCTCGCGACACCACTGCCATCTCCGTACTGGAGACGGACATAGAAGTCCCTTGGGGTGAGGGCCGGTTGTGCTACGGCTCCGTCGAAGTCACCAACCAGGTCGTCTCCTTCCTGCGCCGTCGCCTCATCACCGGCGAAGTCCTCGGCGAGACCAAACTCGACCTCCCTCCCCGCACCCTCCGCACCCGCGCCGTGTGGTGGACGGTGACGGAGGATCAACTCGACGCGGCCCGCGTGAACCCGGAGATCCTCGGCGGCGCGCTCCATGCCGCCGAACACGCCTCCATCGGCATGCTGCCGCTGTTCGCCACCTGCGACCGCTGGGACATCGGCGGCGTCTCCATCCCGCTCCACCCGGACACCCTGCTGCCCACGGTGTTCGTGTACGACGGCCATCCCGGCGGGGCGGGATTCGCGGAGCGCGCGTTCCACACGGCCCGCGAGTGGCTCACGGCCACCCTCGAAGCGATCGCCTCCTGCGAGTGCGAGGCGGGCTGCCCGTCCTGCATCCAGTCCCCCAAGTGCGGCAACGGCAACGACCCTCTCCACAAGCGTGGCGCGGTACGGCTGCTGAAGGTCCTGCTGAGGGACGCGCCTCCGGCAGGGGCGCCGTCGGCTACGGCGGCACCTGCGGCGCAGGCCTCGCCCGAGGGGCGGCCGACATCGCAGCATCAGGAACCCCGGTCAGGACGCTGACTGACTGATCTTGCGAGGTCCCTCACCCGGGATCGAGGCCCCTCACCCGGGATCAGCGTGGCCGACCGGATCATCCGGATCAGCCGGACCTGCTGGGTCGGTCGGAACCTCAGGTGACACCGGACCCGCAGGCCCCGCCCGGGCCCTGACCTCCGTCGTCAGCGGCGCCACGCCGGCCGCCGCGGTGACATCGGAGACCTCTCCGTACACCGCACACCGCACGAGCCGCGTGTCCTGGGCGGCCGCCACCCTCGCCGCGTGGGCGCAGGCCGCCTTCCGGCCCTCCATCCAGTGATCAGCGGCCGCGAGAGCCGCCAGGTCGGCCGCCCCGCCTGCCCTGTGGCGTACGACGACGGCCTGCCCCATGGTCAGTACACACCCGAAGACCAGCCCGAGCGCGGCCATCGCCATCACTGCCCACACGGTCGCGGAACCCCGGTCCTCAGACTCCCTCCGCCGCTTCATGACTCACCCACCACCTCCGCTGTCCCGGCTACCGCGTCTGCCTCAGCCCTCCCCACCGTCTCCTCAGCCGCCCCCACTGTCTCCTCCGCCAACGCCACCGCGTCGGCCCGCAGATGGACGTTCAGCACCCCCGGCCCGGGCGCGGCGGCCTCGACGGCGACGCGGACCAGGTCGCCCTCCCGGCTCACGGCGACCTTCGCGCCACGCGGCGCGACCCTCTTCGCCGACTCCACGGCCGACCCCTGCGGGTCCTGGCGGGCGAGCGCCCTGGCGCCCGCCCTGGCCGCGTCCACGCACTGGATCTGCGCGGACGCGGCCATCAGCGCCCAGACCAGCGCCAACGTGAAGGTCACGAGCACCGGCAGCACCACGGCCGCCTCCGCCGTCACGAACCCCCGGTCACCGGCCCGTCGCCTGAGCGGGCCGGCCCTACCCATGGAGCGCCCTCTCGACGATCCCCTGCAGCGCAGCCTGCACCTGTCCGCTGGTCAGCACCTTCAGCAGCAGCCCGGCGAACCCGACCGCCGCGATCAGCCCCATCGCGTACTCCGACGTGACCATCCCCGCGTCCCGCTTCGCCGCACGCATCCGACGCACCCACATCCCGGCACGCGCCCGCATCACTCCGTACATTCCAACCCCCATGAAATTCCTCGAAGTTCCTCTGCCGTTCCCCACCAGCTGACGCTCACATGACGTCCACCGAACTCGGGCCACATCGCGCACCGGCCCGGGCCGCCCCCGCGGCCTCTCACCGACCTCCCAACAGCCCGCCGGCCACCCCGATCACCACGGGCAGCACTCCGATTGCCACGAACGCGGGCAGGAAGCACAGGCCCACCGGCGCCGTGATCAGCACGGCCGCCCGGCGCGCCACCGCGGCGGTCGCTCGCCCTCGCTCGGCCCGGGCCTCCGCGGCCAGCCGCGCCACCGGCTCTGCGGCCGGCGCGCCCGAATCACCGGCCCGTTCAAGAAGCCCGGCCAGCGCACCGGCCCCCGGTATCGACGCCAACTGCCGCCACGCAGCGCGTGGTTCACCGCCAAGCCGCACCTGGGCCGCGCCCCGCGCCAGAACCTCCCCAACCTGCCCGCCCAGCGACTCCCCCACAGCCCTCGCCGCCCTCACGGGATCGGCGCCGGCGGCGATGCACGCGGCCAGCAGATCAGCGGCCAAGGGCAGTTGCCGACGCGCCTGTGCGTGTGCGGCCTCCGAGGACGACGCCACGTCGGCCGCCGCACGGGCCCTTCGCCTCCACCGCCACACCCCGAACGCCGCGACCAGCCCCAGACCCAGCCCGGCCGCCCCGCCCACCAGCACGTATCCGGCACACACCGCCCCCATTGACGGCCCCCACCGGCCGACAGCGCCCCGCACATCCACATCCCGCCCCGCGGGCTTCTCAGCCGCAGCCTCCAGCAGGGCATTCAACCTCCGCAGCAGCGCCCGTCCCCTGCGGCATACCGCCACCTCTTGCACGACCCATCCCAGGGCCGCCACGACGCACAGCACGAGCCCCAGCCTGTGGACAACGTTCATCGCTCCTCCGCTCCCCGTACGATTCGCAGCGCCCACCACAGCCCCACTCCCTCCAACACCCCACCCACCAGCAGGCACCCGAACCCCGCACCGGTGTGCAACAGCACCCTCAACGGCCGGGCTCCGAGCACACTCCCCAGCAGCAGCCCCAGAAGGGGAAGCCCCGCGAGCATCACCGCCGTCGACCGCGACCCGGCCAACTGGGCGCGCAGATCAGCCCTTTGGTCCCGTTCGGCCCGCAGGGCGCCCGCGAGACGCTCCAGCCCAGCCGCGAGCCCCGCACCCCGGTCCACCGCCACCCGCCAGCACGCCGCGAGCCCCGACAGCCCCTCGGCCCCCGGCTCCCGCGCCGCCTCCCGCAGGGCCCCCGGCACGTCCCCACCGAACCGGGCAGCGGCCACCACCGCCCCATCGCCGACGCCCGAGCCGCCCACGCCTGCTCCCGTCTCCCCCTCCTCACGAACCGCCACGATCAGCGCCTCCCCCGGCTGCCGCCCCGCGCGCACCTCCCCCGCCAACACCCCGCACAGCGAGATCACTGCGTCCGCCCGACGCTCCCGCACCCGTCGCGCCTCCCGGTCCCGCCGCACCCGCGCCGCCAGAGGCACCCCCGCCGCGCCCACCACCAGCGGCACCACGGAAGCCCCGAGGGCCGCGAACACGGCCCCTACGACCAGCACCCACCACTCCCATCGCTCCCGCCACCGCGCCCAACCCTCACGCCACGCCTGCGCACCCCACGGCACACCACCGCCGGGACCCAGCAGCTCTCTCGCCCGCCGCACCTCCCGCCCGTGCCCACCACCGGCAACCCAGGCCGCGGCCCCCACACAGACCAGAGCCGCACAACCATCAGGCCCCACCCCGACTCCCACCGCCCCAACGCCAGTGCCAACCCCAGCCACAACAACCGTCCCCTCCACGGACATCACCCCTCACCAACCCACGCCCCGCCCAAAGAGCCGCGCCGCCCAACCACCCCGACCGCCCCCACACACCGGCCCACACCAGCCCCAACACGCCTAACCCCCCTCCGCGAACTCCCCGAGCAACCCCCGCAACCGCCCCCACCCCCGCTCCCGTACGAACTCCCCCTCGCCCCACCGCAGCGCCGGCACCGTGACCACCCAGCCGGCCGCGTCACGTTCCAGAACATGGACGTCGGCGATGCGACGGCGGCCCCTCCGGTCCCGTACGAGGTGAAGCACCACCGATAGGGCCGCCGCCAACTGGCTGTGCAGCGCGCCGCGATCGAGGCCGGCCGCCGTCCCCAAGGCCTCGAGGCGGGCGGGCACATCATGGGCAGCGTTTGCGTGGACCGTGCCGCAGCCACCTTCGTGTCCCGTGTTCAGCGCGGCGAGGAGCGCCACCACCTCCGGGCCCCGCACCTCGCCCACCACAAGGCGGTCCGGCCGCATGCGCAGCGCCTGACGTACCAGATCGTCCAGGGCCACGAGCCCCGCCCCTTCCTGGTTGGCCGGCCGTGCCTCGAGCCGCACCACATGCGGATGGTCGGGCCGTAGCTCGGCGGAGTCCTCGGCGAGCACCACGCGCTCCCCCGGCCCCACCAGGCCGAGCAACGCACTCAGGAGCGTCGTCTTCCCGAACACCTGACGAGGACACCACTGGACTGTCAGACTCGGGGCTATGAGCCCAACTCTTCGCTCCGCCGTTGACGTTGCTGCAGGTGGAAAGACTCGCGCGGTGATCTACTGCCGTATCAGCCAGGACCGCACGGGCGCCGGCCTCGGCGTCGAGCGGCAGCGCCAGGACTGCGAGGCGCTCGCGGAACGTAACGGCTGGGAAGTCGTGGAGACCTACGTCGACAACGACGTGTCCGCGTTCAAGGGCGGCAAGAAGCGCAAGGACTACCACCGGATGCTCGCCGACCTCGAGCAGGGCACCGCCACGATCGTCATCGCCTGGCACACCGACCGCCTGCACCGGTCCCCCACCGAGCTCGAGGCCTACATCGATCTGTCCGAGCGCCGGGGTGTAGCTACACACACCGTGCAGGCCGGGACGATCGACCTCGCCACACCGTCCGGCAGGATGACCGCCCGCATCCTCGGCGCCGTCGCCCGCCAGGAGTCCGAGCACAAGGGCCACCGCGTGGCCCGCGCCCGCCAGCAGAAGGCGATGGCCGGCGAATGGGCAGGCGGCATCCGCCCGTTCGGCTGGGGCGTGCCCACCGACGAGACGCGCAAGCGGGTCGACTGGAAGACGGGCGAGGAGTCCGAGGTGCCCGTCCTCGACATGAGCAAGGCCGTACCCGAGGAGGCCGCGGCGATCGAGACGGGCACGGACATGCTCCTGTCCGGCGGCTCGATGAGGAGCTGGGTGAAGTGGCTGGCAGACAAAGGGTTCACCACTCCGCGCGGGAATCCGATCACTCACGTCGAGGGGCGAGACATGCTGATGCGCCCCAGGAACGCCGGGATCGCCATCTACAAGGGCGAGGAGGTCGGGCGCGGGCAGTGGGAGCCGATCGTGCCCGAGGAGAAGTTCAGGGCCGTCGTGGCGATCCTGAAGGATCCGGCCCGGCGGACGAGCCCCGGCGCCCAGCCGAAGTGGCTCGGATCGATGCTGTTCGTCTGCGGCCGCGATGGCTGCGGTGGCGGCGTCAAGGTGACGCAGTCGGGCGGGAAGGCCTACCCGTCGTACAGGTGCCCGACCGGGCACGGCGGCGGACGCAGGGCCGAGATTGTCGACCAGTACGTCGAGGACGTGCTCGCCGAGCGGCTGTCACGTGATGATGCGCAGGACCTGCTGCTGCCCGGTCCGGACGACGTGGATGTGCCGGGGCTGCAGGCGGAGAGCGAGCAGATCCGCCGGCGCATGACGGACCTCGCGGCACTGTTCGGGTCGGGGCAGATCGACATGGTCCAGTTCACGGAGGGCACGGACATCGCGCGCGCCCAGCTGGAGGGTGTGACGCAGCGGCTGGCGCGGGCTGCGACCACCGACCCGCTCGTCGGCCTGGTCGGCGCACCCGATGTGCGTAAGGCCTGGCGGGCGCTGGAGTTGGACCGGAAGCGCAACGTACTGCGCGCCCTGGTCACGATCACGCTGCTGCCGCCGCGCACGGGCCGCATGCCCGACGGCGGGTACTTCGACTACGACGCCGTGCAGTTCGATTGGAAGCGCGGCGCAGCCGACTCGCCGTCATCGCCGAGGCAGTAACAACGCCGGTACGTCGGACCCTTCACGGATACCTCCAGGCCTCGGTCAGTAGGCCTACGACTCATTGTCGCCGTCGCTCGGGAACTCGCGGTATCGCTCCTCGTTCACATTCCGTACCGCCTTCTCTCTACGCCAAGCGGTTGTCGCCTGCATGACGACCTGTTCGACCTGCTTCTCGGTGAGGCCCTGGTCGAGCGCTTCCCCGACCGCTCGCGTGACTCCGCCCATTGCGCTCTGCACGTCCTCGGCTACACCGAAGTGGGCTCGAAGTGGGGGCAGTTGGTTTGCCGCCCGGAATCGTTCCACCCCCCCTTCCGGGAAGGTCACCTTTTCCTCATCGTGCAGGCGCCAAATCTCCCCCAGCGGAACGTCACCCAACGCCCAAGGCCAGGCGTCCCACGGCTCAAGCGCCAGCTCTGGGGCCAGACGGATGACAGGGATGGCAGCACGCTTCTTGCCGCTGGAATCTGTCCAGTCGTTCCACTCCCAGGCCTCTTGATGTGCGGGATCGTCTGCTGTCCCGTCGGTGGGCGGAGGGCCCAGGAGTAGCCGCGTCGGCGTGACCTCGAGGGCCACCGCCAGGGCAACCAAGTCATCGGCGTCTACACGCCGCTGCCCCTGTTCGATCTTGGTGATGCCCGACGGCAGGATCGGCCGGCCGAGCTTGGACAGCCGCGACGAGAGCTCACGTACCGAGGTGCGTCCCCGTAGGCGCGCCACCTCCTTTGCCAGCCGCTGCCCAACACTGCCGAGCTTTGTCGTTGTTTCCATGACACGAACGGTAGATGCCGAAACGGGTACTGCCAACCCTTGTCGCGTTTCCAAAACACGAACAGTCGATGCCACTTGACGAACACCCAACGTTTGCCGCAGTCTGTTTCCACCTTCCGCTGATGCGTTTCCAGAAGGGAAACACCATGACTGCTGCCGAGCAGCACGAGGAGCAGCGCCGCCCCCTGGCTACGCCGGATGAACTGGCCGTCTACCTGGGAGTTCCGAAGGCGACCATCTACCAGTGGTCGTCTCGCGGCGGCGGGGTTCCCCTGATCCGCGTTGGGCGTCACCTGCGAGCACGCTGGTCCGACGTCGACGCCTGGCTGGAGGAGCAGGCGTGCGGGGTGAGTGCGGCATGACGGCCGCCGAGATCCTCGACCAGCCCGCGCTCATCCCGCAGGAGACCGGCACCGCTTCCGTGTACCAGCCGGAAGCGTCCGCCGGAAACGACGAAGAGGCCGGGTACCAGCCGGCCTCTCCTGTCGAGCAATCCGCAGCTACCGCGAAGTAAGAAACGGAAAAGCGCTCATGACCAGAGTATCCATGGCGACAGCGTCGTCGCCTACCCCGACCGACCAGCGCGTGCGCCTCGTCCTCGAGGCCGAAAACTTCCAGGACCCCGACGGCGGACCCGACTCCCTCATCGTCACCACCGACGACCTCGCGTGCGAGCCGATGAGCCCCGCCCGCCTGCTCGGCATGGTCGCCGACGCCCGCGCCCAGCTCGACGCGATGGAGCGGATAGCGAAGGAGTTCGAGGCCCGCGACACGCTTCGCGCCATCGTCGCCGAACACGACCTGCAGCTCGAGGAGCTCGACACCGAGACGCTCTTCCCGGAGCACCTCCGCGGACAGCTCATGGCTTGGTACGGCGAGGTGGAAGACAGCAAGAAGATCGTCGCCGTCCCCGCCGGCCAGAACCCCATCGAGCGCGTGAACGCGGTCGCCGCCCTGGTCAACGACCTGCAGGCCCGGGCATGACCGAGCCGAGGGAACAACTCGCGAATTCCGTGCTCTCCTTGAACTCGGGCGCGGGGCCTGAGCAGTTGGAGGAAGACTGCATGGCCCTTCCGTGCCCTCCGGCCCGCCCCGCCGGTTACTGGGACCGCGTCCGTCGCATCGTCGATCAGGCGCCGCCCCTCACCGACGACCAGCGCGCCCGCATCCGCGCCGCCTTCCACCAGCCCGCATCGCGGGAGGCGGCATGACCGACGCCCTGCGGCCTGAGTGCCGCCACTGGGTCGGCTCCGAACGCCGTCACTGCCGCGAGGCCGACGGCGTCCGCCAGTACCTCCCCGGCCCGCGCTGCCCCGCCCACACCCCGGCCGCCCTGCAGGGCAAGGCCGAACCCCCGACCGGCCCCGGCTGGCCCAGCCTCAAGGAGACGCAGTGACCCAGCACCGTCCCGGGCAGTGGCCCGTCACCGAGCCCGTCGACCTCGACGCCATCGAGCACCAGCACGCCGACGACCAGGGCGAGCTGTACATGAAGCGCGCCGCCGAGAAGGCCCTGCACGAGATGGCCCTCGACTCCATCCGGCACGACCTGGAGCAGCAGCCGAGCCCGCTCACGGTCGTCACCGCCGCACGCAACTGGTGCACGCGCATCACGGCCGCCGCCGAGGAGATCGCCCGCGAGAAGCGGCGCGCCGCCTGAGTCACGGGCAGGCGCAGCCACCCCCTGCTGCGCCTGCCCGTACCCACGAACCACTGATCCAGCTCGTAGAAGAGAGCACGTTCGTGACTGACACCATCGCCTTCAACCGGCTCGCGGATCTCCTCCGCGACATGGGCGAACCCACGCGCTACCAGGGCGGCGCATTGCGTACCCGCGGTATCTGCCACGACGGTGACTCCCCCGACACCGTCGCAGCCCGGCGCGGTAACAAGAACAACGTCGTCATCCACTGCCACAAGTGCGACGGCAACACTGACTTCCTGGCGGCCATCGGCTGGACCGAAGCCGACACCTTCGACGAGCCCCTCGAGCGGCAGCGCGATCGGCCGGCCGACGACACCTGGGTCCCGTGCCGTGACCGCGGGCATAAGCGCGTCGCCCAGTACCAGTACCGCGACGAGAACGGCGCCGTCGTCCACGGCGTCACCCGCTGCGATCACAAGTGCTTCGCCCAGTGGCGCCCCGACAACAGCGCCAAGAGCGGGCGCCGCTGGAGCCTCAACGACAAGGAAGGCAACCGGCTCGTCAGGGTCGTGCCCTTCCGGCTGCCCGAGCTCCTCAAGGCCAAGGTCGACGACCAGGTCGTGTTCATCTGCGAGGGCGAGAAAGACGCGCTCGCGCTCGTCGACAACGGGTTCGCCGCCACCTGCAATGCGGGCGGCGCCGGGAAGTGGACGGCCGAACACGCCCGCCACCTCGAGGGGCTGGACGTCACCGTCTTCGCCGACCGGGACGAGCCCGGCCGCGATCACGCCGTCCACGTCGTCGAGACCCTCACCGGTATCGCCCGCTCCATCTACGTGGTGCAGGCGCTCAGCGGCAAGGACGCCGCCGATCACTTCGCCGCCGGGCACAAGGCGGATCAGTTCGTGCAGGTGTGGGCGCCCGTCCCGTACCCCGGCGACCCGGCGGTGACCGAATGAGTGCCGCGCCCAACTGGGCCCCGAACGTCGAATCCCCGTCGTGGGACAAGGGCGTTCACGCGGAAGACCTCAAGGGCTGGGACGAGCCCGTACCGCTCGACCCGCCGCCGGCACCGCTGTTGGATGCGGTCAAGCTGCGGGGCGTCGGACGGATGGCGCAGGCCGTCGCCGACTCCCTGCAGGTCCCCGTCGACCTGCCCGCCTGGCTGGGCATGGCCGTGGTGTCCACGGCCATCGGCGGCCGCCGCACCGTGAGCCCCAAGCCGGACTGGGTCGAGCCCGTCACCCTCTACACGATGCCCGTCGCAGCGCCCGGCGAGATGAAGTCACCCGCCCTCGGGCTCATGGCGAAGCCGATCTTCGAGGAGCAGAAGCGGCGCCGGCTGGAAGACGGCCCGTCCATCGCACGGGATCAGCAGGACCGGCGCATCGCCGAGGCCTGCGTCTCTGACGCCGAGTCCAAGGTCATCAAGGCGGGCGACCCCGCCAAGCGCAAGTCCATGCGAACCCTCCTCGACGCCGCACGCGATGACCTCGAATCGCTCGGCGAGCCCAAGGTGTTCACGCAGCTCATCGCCGACGACACCACCCCCGAGGCTGCGACAGACGTCATCGCCGAGCAGGGCGAGCGGCTGGCCGTGCTCTCCACCGAGAGCTCGTTCCTCGGCAACGTCGGCGGCAGGTACAGCAAGAACGCCAACCCCGAGATCGTGCTGAAGGCGTGGAGCCAGGAGCCCCACGCGGTCAACCGCAAGAGCGGTCGGCCGCTGCTGCTGGAGCGCCCCAACCTGTCCCTCGGCCTGGCCGTACAGCCCGGCTTCCTGACCGGCATGGGGGAGACCGGCGACGTCTTCGAGGCCCGCGGCCTCATGGCCCGCTTCATCTTCTCCATGCCCGCCAGCCGGGTCGGCGACCGCGTGTACGACACCGACCCCATCCCGCCCGAGACGAGCCAGGCATGGGGTGCACGGGTCAAAGACATGATGGCGTCGATCTGGGACGACGAAGAGCCGCAGGAGATGCAGCTCGACCGCAAGGCGAAGGAATCCTTCCGCTCGTTCTGGGAGGCGCTGGAGCCCCGGCACAAGTCGCACGGCGACCTCGCCGCCATCGAGGGCTGGGCGAAGAAGCTGCCCGGCCAAGTCCTTCGGATCGCCGCGGTGTTGACCCTCTTCGAGAACCCTGAGGCGCTGATCGTGCCGGGCGACGTGATGGACGACGCCGTATCCCTCGTCCCGTACCTGATCGCGCACGCCCGCCTCGTCTCCGATCTGATGTCGGCCGAGCGGCAGTCGAAGCTCGGTCCCGCCCGCGCCGTCCTCGACTGGCTGCGCCGGAAGGAAGTCGAGGGACGCTTCGCCGCTGGCGATATCGAGAAGGGCGTTCGCGGTCAGGCCTGGTGCACGGAGGTGGCCGACGTCGACGACGCCCTCGACGCGCTGGTGCGAGCGGGCTGGGTCCGTCAGATCGACCCGCCCGAGCGCAAGGAGGGGCAGAAGGGGCGCCCGCAGAAGCGCCGGTTCGTGGCCCACCCGGATGTGACGAGCAGGACGGAGAGCCGGGTTATCTCCATTAATTCCATGCCCCGGGGTGCCGCGTAACCCGCCCCGGCATTACTTCCAGAACTCTCCGTAAGCCTATTTCTAACTAATTATTACTCTGCGTAACCAATAACTAACCCCACGGCTACCGACCGCCCCGAGCCTCCCCACCCTGAACGACCCCCATCGCATGGAATTAATGGAGGAAAGCCCGCCGTGAACGTCGACGACATAGTCGCGGCCAAGATCGCCGCCGCCCGCGCCCGAGCCGAGGCAGCCAAGCGCCGGCGCGCCACCCTCACCGCCGCCCGGCAACGCGGCCTCTCCCACCGGCACGCCCAGAAGCTCCGCAACCTCAACCGTGGCGATATCGACACGGTTGCCGACCCAACCGTGGTCCAGAGAGCCACGGTTGCCGAGGACGACGTGGTGACCGAGGTGACCGAGGTGACCGAGGCCGAGTTCCACGCCGCGGTCCGTACCTCGCTCGCCCGGCTCGGCCTCACCTACGCCGAGCTCGAAGACCAAGCCCGCCGCCGCGACTTCACCAGCGCCCAAGCCCAAGTCCTGTGGGTGTCCATCGGCGGCGCCGTCAACACCGACCTGCTCAACACCGACACCGAGGAGAACCAGTGACCACGACCACGACCGTCATCCGGATCGGCGACGACCGCGACACCACGCACACCGTGCAGACCATCGCCGTCGACACCAGCACCTGCAGCCACGGGCGCGGCAGCTGCGGCAAGCCCGGCGCCGTCGCCGTCCGCAACACCATCGACCAGCAGCGGCCCGCCGAGAACAGCACCATGCGGATCACGCTGTGCGCCCACCACCAGGACGAGGCGCCCCAGATGCACGAAGCGTGGGTCGCCTCGGCCCGCGAACTGCAGGACCCGGTCAAGCACGCCGAGTTCCTCGCCGCCGCCGGCATCACCCGAGCCTGACCCGCACGACACCGGCCGGGCCCGCGGATATCGGGCCCGGCCTCCCGCCCAGCACACCACAGAAGGAGACCGCCATGTCTGGCGAGACCGCCATCACGATCGTCGGCAACCTGGTCGATGACCCCGAGCTGCGCTTCACCCCGGCCGGCGCCGCCGTCGCCAAGTTCCGCGTCGCCTCCACGCCGCGCCGCTTCAACAAGACCACCAACGAGTGGGAGGACGGCGACGCCCTGTTCCTCACCTGCTCCGTATGGCGCCAGGCTGCCGAGAACGCCGCCGAGTCCCTCACCCGCGGTACGCGCGTCATCGTCCAGGGCCGTCTCAAGCAGCGCTCCTACGAGGACAAGGAGCAGGTGAAGCGGACGGTCTACGAGATCGACGTCGACGAGGTCGGCCCGACCCTCGCCCGCGCCACCGCCAAGGTCACCAAGAACCCGAGCAGCGGCGGCCAGCAGCAGCGCCCCGCCGAGGACTCGTGGGGCGGGGCCAAGCCCGCCAACGGCCCGCAGCAGGGCGGCGGGTGGGGATCCACGCCGCCCGCCCAGCAGCAGCCCGCCGCGGCCCAGTCCGAGCCCCCGTTCTGATCAAGGAGCACGACATGACACCGCAGGAGATCCAGATGCTCACCGTCGGCATCGTGCTCGGTGGACAGGGCGCGAACGCCGTCCACATGGTCCTCGGCTACCGGGACGAGCGGCGCAGCGATGCGGCCGCCGCCCGCCGCCGACGCATCAACGCCGCCGACGCCTTCCACAGCAGCTTCCGCACGTACCGGATCCAGCACCGGAGTCTGGCGTGAGCGCCAGCTGCGGCCTGTGCGAGCGAGACCTGCCCGACGGCTACCTGTGCCCCGGCGACACGCTCGCCCTCGCCGACCGGCTGGAGCGGCTACCCAAGGTCTACGCCGCGCTCGGCGCGTTCCTCACCCCGGCCGTCAGTCAGGGCGGGGAGCGCGTCTCCAGCGGGCACACGGCGCCCGCCCTGCCCGTCGACGAGGCGGCCCTCGATCTCCGGTACGGCGGCATAGCCCTCGTCCTCGAGTCGTGGCGGGCCGACGTTCAGTCGGTCCGCGGCTGGGGCCAGCCCGCCGTCGAGGGCAGCGTCGAGCAGCGGGTACGCGTCGCCGCCCGCAGCCTGTCCATGAACCTGGAGTGGATCGCCGCCAGCTACCCGGCCGCCGGGGACCTGGCGCGCGAGATCCGCGAGATGGAAGGCGCCGCCCTCTCGATCGTCGGCGCCCTGCCGGACCGGGGCCGGCGCATCGGGCAGTGCGTGGCCATCGACCCGGCCGGGGTGATCTGCGGTGCCGTCCTGCGGCACCATCCGGGCGAGACCAAGCTCGTCTGCCCGTGGTGCACCTGCGTGTACGGGGCCCAGGACTTCCTGATGCTCAAATCACTTCAGCCCGAGGAGGCGTTCTGATGGCGTCCTACGTGACGTGCCGCGTTCTGTCCGGGCGCGGCGTGCAGTGCACGGCCGAGGCGGTCGACCCCGGCGCCGAGCTGAAGATCTGCGCTCGACATCTGGCGGAGGCTCAGCGACTGATCCACGACGCGTTCCAGCGCGCCGGCAGGCGTGAAGCGTGACTGCCGCGCCGAGTGTAGAAGAGGGGGTTGCATATAACCCCCCGTGCGCTATCCTCGGAGAGGTGGAAACACCCTCATGGAGGGACCGCATCCGCGTGGAGGACGAGCTGCTGACACAGCTCGAAGGCCAGGCAGAAGCGTCCCGCAAGAGACGAGCCGAAGCCCTGAAGCAAGGGGCGGAGGAGCTCGGCAGCGTCTACGCCGTGGCGAAACAGCTGCAGCTCAGCTGGACCGCCGTAGCAAAGGCGATCAAGAAGTACACAACCCAATAGGACGAGGGCCGGACAGCAGCTCTCGACGGTGCTGACACACCGGCGAGGCGCGCGCGCCGCCCGACCCTCTACCGAACTACCTGACCTAACCAGGAGTCGGCATGACCGATCTTTCCATGCCCGTACCCGCGGGCAACACCGCCCTCATCGCAGACGAGCCCAGCGACCTCGCCGTCGCAGTGACCGTCGCCCGCCGCATGCTCGGCGCCTACAGCACCGTCGACCACGGCGACACGGAAGCCGTCGCTTACGCGCACCGCGCCGTCACCGAGTCGCTCCGCATCCTCCTGCGCGCCCTCGACAGGACCGCCGAGCGTCAGAAGTACGAGGCCGTCTGCCGGTCCGTCGACGCGCAGTTCCCCGTCGTCGCAGCGTTCCTCGCCGCCGACCGCGCCGAGCGGGGTGAGGGGCAGTGAACGCCGAGCCCCGCACCGTCACCGTCAAGCTCCTCGTGACCAAGACGCTCGAAGTCGACGAACCCACCTGGTGCACCGACCCTCACGAGCGCGCCCAGTTCAAGCCCGACATCACCCACAACGGGCCCGAGATCGCCGCCCGCATCGAGACCGGAATCGGCACCGCCGAATACCTCAGGGCATGGCTCACCCAGGCGCCCTACGGCATCCTCGCCCCCGAGCCGCAGCCCCTGATCGCCGTCGACCTCGGCGGATACATCGCCAGCCTCGACCCCGACACGCTGCGCAACCTCACCGCCGCCACCCGCCTCCACCTCGCCGAGCTCGACGCGCTCGCCGACAGGGCCGAGCACCTGCGCGGAGGTGGCCAGTGAAACGCCTGCGCCGTGCTGCGGCCCGCCTGTTCCGCCGCCCCAGCCCACAGACCGCCCGGCCTGTCGCCCCTCTGTGGGTCCGCGGCCTCACCGCCGGCGGCCGCCCCGTCGTCCTCGGCGTCGCCCTCCTCATGTGCGCCCCCGGCGAGTACCACCTCGCCCGCAACGCCGGATGGGACGACCCGTTCACCTACGGCATGCCGGTCGTCCTGTCCGCCTACGCGGGCATCGCCGCGGCCGTCGCCTCCACGCGCCGCAGTGGAGACCGGGGCCGCTGGTCCGCCATCGTCGGGGCCTGCCTCGCCCTCGGCCTCGCCATGGCCGCACAGATCGTCAGTCACCTGATCGGCACCGGGCACGTCGTCGCCGACCAGCCGCTGCTGATCGCGGTCACCAGCCTCGTCCCGCCCGCCGTCGTCGGCCACCTGCTGCACCTCGCGGCCAGCCCGCCGGACGCACACCAGGACGCCCCGGACACTCAGGACGCGCCCGCGTCCCCTGCCGTCCTGAGCGTCCCGCCCACCCCCGAGGTGGTCCCGTCCGACGCCCGTCCGCTGCCCCTCGTCGCCCGCCCCAGGTCCACCGTGATTCTCGAACGCGAGGACGCCGAGGACGCCGACGACGGGCCGCCGCCCGAGCCGCCCCTCATGACGTCCGCTCAGGTCGCCGAGTGGTTCGACATCGACCCGTCCACCGTCCGCTCCTGGGTGCACGTAGGACGCCTCACCGTCCACACGAAGGACGCCCGAGGACGCAATCTCTTCCACCCGGACGCCCTGCCCGAGCGACAAGGAGTGCTCGCATGATGCGTCTCGTCTTCGGAGCGCTCCTCGGGCTCCTCGTTGCGTTCCCGCCGCTCCTCGGCCTCGTCCTCACGGCCGTGCTGCACCCCGTCGTCCTCGCCGTCCTGACCGGCGTCCTCGTCTGGCCGCGCCTCGCCCGGACCCTGCGGGGGTGGGCCGCATGACCGATGCCCTGACCAAGGCGGAGGCCGCGGCGAGGGAGGCCGCCGTCGACACGGCTGCTGTACAGGTCGCCCTCGCCGCCGTGGAGCTCGCCAAGCTGGCGCAGACCCAGCAGCAGGCGCCCGCCGCAGCGCCGGCCCGGCAGGAGTTCGACGCGACGAAGTGGCTCGTCATTGGTGGCGTCGTCGTCGGCGGGGCGGTCGCTGTGACGGCGCTCGCCATGGCTGCCGCGCTCCTGGCGGTCGCCGTAGCCGTTGGCGGAGTCTGCGCCACCGCCTGCCTGCTCGTCCTGCGCTCCATGTGGAGCGACATCCGCAAGGGCTGACCAGCCCTTCCGCCCTCCGGTGATCACGTTATGGGCTCACCTAAAGCGATCACCGGGGGTGCGGTGGGGCCAGACGGCCCGGCCCACGAGAAGGAGAGACCCATGCCCGCCTCATACACCGGCGCCGAGATGCGCCGCAAAGCCTGGCTCGCTGCCAGGGCCGCCAAGCAGTCCCTCGCAGGAGACCGCGATACCGACACCATCAGCGACCGCATCAAGCGTGAAGTCGAGCGCATCGACGAGCGCGCCGAGGAGCGTGGCAAGGCCGTGGTCGCCGAGCTGGAGCGCCGCCTCAGCGAAGCCCGCAAGGCCGCCGCGAGCTCCAAGGTCACCATGCGCACCAGCAGCGGCAAGGAGCGCGCCGCCGCCCGTCGACAAATGAACGACCACGAGCAGGCCGCCCGCCGCATCGACCGCGAGCTCCGCCGCTACCGATAGCCGCGCCCCGGGGACGGCGTCCAACGACCAAGCCGACCGCCGTCCCCGGGCGTCCCACACCTCTCCGAGAGGCAGGACCAGAACAGCATGACCGAGAACGTGATCCAGCTCCACAAGACCGCCCCACAGGTCGCCCCGGACGCCGACCGCTTCACCGAGGACGCCAAGGACACCCTCACCGAGACGGTCATCGACGTCGTTCAGGACGCCGAGCCGATCCCCGTCGACCCGCCCGAGCAAGCCACGCCGGACGGCACATGGATCGCCGAGCGGCAGGCCTACCTGGCAGACGCCCCGCCCGTCGTCCCGCCCGCCCTCCGACGCTGGGACGCCTTCAAGGAAACCGTCCGCTGGACCGCGTCCTACTACGGGCACATCGCCGCCTTCCACAGCCTGAGGGCGCCCGTCTACCTCGGTCGACTCCTCCTGCGCGCGCCGCGCGGCACCGGCCGGCTCATCGTCCGCTGGGGCCGCTGGGTCGCCGACACCGAAGCCCGGCCCGTCGAGGCCAAGGCCGCCGCGTCCGCCGACATCGAGGCCTGGCTCGCCCTGTCCCGCGAGCACTCCCGCCGGGTGCGACCGCGCCGCATCGCATCCCTCGCCGTGGCCACGGCCACCGGCATCACCACGCTCGTCAGCTGCTTCCTCGTGCCCGGCTGGACCCTCGGCGCCTACGTCGGCGCCGCGGCCCTGGCCGGCCTCAACGGCAAGAAGGGCGACAAGCCCCTGATCACCCGCTACGTCGCCACCAACATCCTGCGCCGCCTCGACTCCAACGAGGTCTTCGAGGCGCTCGCCGCCATCGGCATCGAGGGCAAGAAGGGCCGCAAGGGCGTCGAGTTCGCCGCCGAGGTCATGCGCGACGGCCCGGGCTGGCGCGCCGAGGTCGACCTGCCCCCGGGCATCGAGGCCACCGCCGTCCTGGAGAAGCGCTCCGCACTCGCCGCCGCCATGCGTCGCCCGATCAGCACCGTGTGGCCCGAGGGCGACCGCACCGCGCACCCGGGCCGCCTCGTCCTGTGGGTCGCCCAGCGCGACCCCGCTAAGGCTGGGCGCAAGCTGTGGCCGCTCATGAAGGACGGCCAGGCCGACGTGTACGAGCCCCTGCCCTACGGCTTCGACCCGCGCGGCAACCTCGTCGAGATCACCCTCATGTACTCCAACCTCCTGGTTGGAGGCATCCCCGGCTCAGGTAAGACCTCGTGCGCACTCGCCATCGTCCTCGGCGTCGCCCTCGACCCCACCGCCGAACTGTGGATCTATGAACTCAAGGGCTCCGGTGACCTCGACTCCGTCAAGCCGATCTGCCACCGCTACGTGTCCGGCGACGAAGACGAGGACCTCGAGGCCGGCCTCGCCGGGATGCGGTCCGGGATCGCCGAGTACCAGCGCCGCGCCAAGTTCATCAAGTCCCTGCCCGCGTCCGAGGTGCCCGACGGCCGCCGCGTCACCCGCGCCCTCTCCGAGAAGTACCCCGAGCAGCAGCTCGGCCCGCGCGTCATCGTCATCGACGAGGTCCAGGAGCTGTTCACTCACCCCGAGTACAAGGAAGAAGCCGCCGCCCTGGCCACCCGCCTGATCAAGAAGGGCCGCGCCTACGGCATCATCCTCATCCTGCTCACCCAGAACCCCGACGCCCCGTCCCTGCCCACATCCGTCTCCAGCTCGGTCGGCACACGCCTGTGCCTCGCCGTCATGGACTGGCGCGCCAACAACAACGTCCTCGGCACCAGCGCCTACGAGCGCGGCCTGCGCGCCACCGACATCAGCATCGACGAGCAGGGCACCGGCATCCTCGCCCGCGGCCGCGAAGGCCTCACCGTGCGCGCCGCGTTCATCAAGCAGACCGAAGCTGAGGACATCGGCAAGCGCGCCCTAGCGCTCCGCACCGCGGCCGGCACCCTCACCGGGCAGGCCGTCGGCGCGCAGGTCGAGGAGCAGGACGTCGAGACGATCCTCGACCACCTGCGGGCCGTCTGGCCGGACGGAATCGAGACCGTGCACTCGCACCGGCTCGTCGAGGCCCTCGCCGCGTACCGGGCCGACCTGTACAAGCAGTGGCTCGACATGGACCCGGCAGGCGCCTCCACGGCGTTCAGCGCGGCCCTCAAGCCCTACAAGGTGAACACCCGGCAGCTCACCATCCGGGAGTGCTGCGGAGGCGCCAAGGGCCTTCGGTACGCCGATCTGCCCGCCGCCGAGGACGGCGAGTAGAGCCCCTCAACCCGGTTTCGGATCAAGGCCGCGGTTTCACCTTGGTCCGAAACCGGTTTCGCCCCCGATATCGACGGTGACCTGCGAAGTTTCGAGTTTCGGGCTCTCGCTCCAGACCCCCGAATCGGCCCCGAACGCAGTGATCCGACAGAGCCCGGGAGCGACACCGCTGCCGCATCATGGAGGAATGGAGTCGCAGATCGTCCGCCCCGGCTACCTCACTGCCCACCAGGTCGCCGCACTGCTCGGCATCACCCTCGGAGGCGTCCGACAGCTCGTCCGCCGAGGCCGGCTCCAGCGGTCCGGCGGCAGCGTCGGACAGCCCTGGTACGCCGTCGACGACGTCACCGCCCTCGACACCAAACGCCGCACCAGCCAGGCCGCTTGACCGCAGGTCAGGGCCGTGTCACGCTTTCGGCGTACAACTGTGCCCTCAACCGGCACCACAGACGCACGCGAAGCCCCGGCCAATCCCCCCGGCCGGGGCTTCGTCGTGTCACAGAACAGCTGCACCACTCCCACGCGAGCACGAGCAACGGCAGACTGAGCCCCTCTCATCAGCACGTACCAGGGGGGTACACATGGGGTTCATCAACAACGCCAAGGCCAACGAGGCAACGAGAGTTGCGGCAGAGGCGTACACCAACGGCCGCCAGGTCCTCGCCTTCAAGATCATTGAAGCCAGCTCCACCTCCCGCTCCACCGGGGTCATGAGCGGGGTCGGCGAGCAGATCGAGGCCATCGAGGCACAGGGCTGGACTCTCGACAGGATGGCCGGCGCCGAGGGCAAGGCGCTGACAGGCGAGCGCGCAGCGATGCTCTGCCTCTTCCGCCGCCGCTGACCAACCCCAACCGGCCCGGCCGCAGCCACCCGCGCGGCCGGGCCGCAGCATGCGGAGGCGCACATGGCCGGCAGGTCCGAGCTCGTCAGCTACGACTACCGCAAGCTGCGCGCCCGCATCCTCGCCGAGTCCGACGTCTGCATCCTGTGCGGCCACGGCAGCGCCGATGCCGTCGACCACATCCACCCCGTGGCCAAGGGTGGAGCCAAGCTCGACCCCGACAACCTCGCACCCATCCATGGCGTGGCCGGCTGCCCCACCTGCCTGCGCAAGTGCAACAGCGAGAAGGGCGCCCGCTCCCTCACCGAAGTGCAGCAACTCATCACCTCGGTCGACTGGTTCGCAGGCCCGTGACCTGCGCCGATGTCCGACGATCAGTGATCATTTTTGGGGAGATCGTTTAGCAACCCCGCGCCCAGCTTTCATTTTTCTCCCCCCGGCCCGATTCCGTCGGAAGATCTTGGAAGGGGGCTTCTGTGCCTCGCCCGCCGAAGCGGCCAACCCCCGTCCCGGAGCCCACAGAGGCGCCGCCTACACCCTCGCCAATCTCCAGCCGATCCGATTCCCGAGGGTCTGTGGAGACCGCCGTGCGCGACGACGTCGAGCAGCTCGGCGACCTGGTCGGCGTCGAGCCGTCACTGTCCGAGATGGCGTACACCCTGGCCCGCGAGATTGACGCCGGCGGCGGGGAGGAGGGCCGCCAACTGCCCCAGTTGAACCGCGAGCTCCGGCAGACGCTCGCCCAGCTGCTGGAGGGGCGGGCCGCTGACGATGACGACGACCTCGGAGACCTGGCGTCCCCCGACTGACTTCGCCGAGGACCTGCGCGAGCGGTACGGGCTGGAGTGCCCGCCGCGCTGGGGTACGCCGCGTCACCCGGACCGGCCGTCGCTCGGGCCGAAGCTGTGGAAGGTCATGGCCAAGCTCGGGGCCCCGCCGATGCCGTGGCAGAAGTACGTCAGTGACGTGGCCCTGGAGATCGATCCGGCGACCGGCCGGTTCGCGCACCGCGAGGTCGGCATCAGCGTCTCCCGACAGCAGGGCAAGACGGAGCTGTGCCTCGGGGCGCAAGTCCACCGGGCGATGGCCTGGCAGCGGCAGAACATCGTCTACGCGGCGCAGACCCGCGGCATGGCCCGCCAGCGCTGGGAAGACGAGTTCTGGGAGAAGATCTCCGGCTCCGACCTCCACAAGCGTGCCCGGATCCGCAAGAGCAACGGCAACGAGGCGATCCTGTGGCCCGCGACGCGCTCGAAGATGGGCATCACCGCGAACACAGAGAAGGCCGGCCACGGCCCGCCGCTCGATCTCGGGTTCATCGACGAGGCGTTCGCGCACGAGGACGACCGCTTGGAGCAGGCGTTCAGCCCGGCGATGCTGACCCGGGCCATGGCTCAGCTGTGGTGGGCATCGGCCGGCGGCACGACCAAGTCGGCGTGGCTGAACAAGAAGCGCGAGATGGGCCGCGAGCTAATCGAGGCCTTGTTCGCCGCGCTGGCCGAGGACGCGGCCGCGGTCCGGCCCCGGGCGGCGTACTTCGAGTGGTACGCCCCCGAGGACATGCCGCGTGACGACCCGGCGACCTGGTACGCGACGCTGCCCGCGCTCGGGCACACGGTCACCGTGGACGTCATCCAAGCCGAGCTGCAGAAGATGGACCCGGCCGAGTTCGACCGGGCCTACCTGAACCGGACACGGAAACCGACGCCGCCGACCGACCCGAACGTGCCGAAGGGCAAGTGGCCTGGCCTGGCTGATGCGAAGAGCCGGCCGACTCGGGACGTGGCGTTCTCCATCGACGTCTCGCAGGACCGGGCGCACGCGTCCATCGCGGCTGCTTCGCTGCGGCCGGACGGCAAGGTGCACGTAGAGGTCGTGGCGCGCAGGCCTGGTACGGACTGGGTGGTGCCTGCCATGGCGAAGCTGCACAAGCTGTGGAATCCGGTGGCCGTCGCGGTCGCCTCGTCCGGGGCGCCGGCCGGTTCGCTCATCGACGACCTGGTGGCCGCGGGCATCAACGTGCCCAAGGACAAGGCCAAGCCGGAGCGCGGCGACCTGGCCGTCATGCGTAACGGGGACATCGTCGAGGCGTGCGGGCAGATGGCCGACGCCATGAACCAGGGCACGGCCCGGCACATCGACCAGGTCCCGCTCACCGCCGCGGTGAATGGGGCTCGGACGCGGCGCAACGGCGACGCCTGGACGCTGGACCGCACCAGTTCGCTTACCGAGATCAGCGCGTTGTGCGCGGTCACCTTCGCGCGCTGGGCGCTGCTTATCCGCGGCCCGATGGTCACGGACACCTACGACGTACTCGACTCGGTTCTGTAAGGGAGGTGACCGTATGAGCCGCATGTGGGCCACGCTGGCGGCGCCGTTCAAGCGTTTTGGCGTAGCAACGAAACGGGCCATCACCTCGCTGCCCTGGGGGTCCGGCGGGCCGACGAGTCCCGCGTACAGCGAGCAGCGGGCGCTGTCCCTCATCCCGGTGTTCGCGTCGGTGCGAATCCTGGCCTCATCAGTCGCGTCGCTGCCCGTGCAGCTGTACCGGCGCAACGGCCTGAACCGCGAGCAGGTGTCGTACATCCCGCAGCTGCTCTTCAAGCCCGCCGTGGTCGACGACCTGTACCAATGGCTACAGAAGTGCATGATCTCGCTGGCCCTGCGCGGGAACGCCTACGGGCTGATCACGCAGCGGGACCCGCTCGGCTTCCCCACCATGATCGAGTGGCTGAACCCGGACGACGTGTGGGTCGACGAGCTGCACCCCACAGCCCCGGTCTACTACTGGCAGGGCCGCGAGGTCCCCGCCACCGACGTCGTCCACATCCCGTGGTTCGTCCTGCCGGGCAAGGTCGTCGGCCTGTCGCCGATGGCCGCGTTCGCGCAGACGATCGGCCACGGCCTCAAGGCCACCGAGTACGGCCTGTCGTGGTTCGACAACGGCGGCACCCCGCCGGCCACGATGAAGAACTCACAGAAAACGATCACGCCGCAGGAGTCCGAGGAGATCTCCAACCGGCTGTCCGCGTCGATGCGTTCACGCAAGCCGCTGGTGTTCGGCTCGGACTGGGACTTCACCGCGCTGCAGGTGAGCCCGGAAGAGTCGCAGTTCGTCGAGACGATGCGGCTCAACGCCTCGCAGATCGCCGCGATCTACGGCGTCCCGCCCACCAAGGTCGGCGGGGACTCGGGCGGCTCGATGACCTACGCGAACGTGGAACAGGAGGGCATCGACTTCGTCACCTTCACCCTGCGCCCCTGGCTCGTCCTCCTCGAGGGCCGCCTGTCGCAGCTGATGCCCGGCCGTGAGGCCGTGAAGTTCAACGTCGATGCGCTGCTGCGCACCTCGCTCCTGGACCGCTACAACGCGCACGGCCTGGCGCTCGGTCAGGGCTGGCGTAACCGCGACGAGATCCGCGCCCTCGAGGAACTCCCACCCCTGCCAGACGGCCAGGGGCAGACCTACGGCCCGCAGCCCGCGGCCATCCCACCAGCCCCGGAGGCTTAGATGAGTGACGCCGAGCGCCGGTTCACGCCGGGCCTGGTCGAGGTCCGCGCGGACGGCGACCAGACGAGCAGGATCGGCGGGTACGCCGCCAAGTTCAACAAGCTATCCCGCAACCTGGGCGGCTTCGTCGAGCGGATCGACCCGTCGTTCTTCTCCAAGAGCGAGGGCGACGGCTGGCCGGAGGTCATGGCCCGCTACAACCACGACGACAACCGGCTGCTCGGCACCACCGAGGGCGGCACGCTGCGCCTGGCCGTGGACGGCACCGGCCTCGACTACCAGGTCGACGTGCCCAACTCCCGGGCGGACGTCCTCGAGCTGGTGCAGCGCGGCGACGTCACGCGCAGCTCGTTCGCGTTCTACACGTTCGAGGACGACTGGGCGATGACCGAGGATGGGTTCCCGATGCGGACCCTGCTCTCTGGCCGCCTGGTCGACGTCGCCCCGGTGAACACCCCCGCCTACCTCGACACGTCGACCGGGCTGCGCTCGCTCGCCGAGAAGGCCGGCGCCGACCTCGCCGAGGTCAGGGCCGCAGCCGAGGGCGGCGACCTGAAGCGATTCCTTGGGGCACCGGCCCCCACGATCATTCCGACCAGCGGGCAGGGCGACACCCACCCGCTCGTGTCGGTACGGCAGCGGCGCGCCGAGCTCATGAAGCGCCGCACCTTCTGAGGCAGGGCGAACCCCACCTCGACACACCATCCACCAGACACCCCCGGCGAGGCCGAGCGGGTGTCTTCGTCATGCCCAGGAGGGCAGATGTCCGACTTCATCAAGAGGCTGCAGGAGCGCCGCCTCAACGTGTGGGAGCAGACCAAGGGCCTGCTCGACGCGGCCGAGGGCGAGAAGCGTGAGCTGACGGCCGACGAGGAGCAGACCTACCAGCGGCTGAACGCCGACCTCGACAAGATCGACGAGCGGGTCAAGGAGTTCCAGGAGGGCGAGCAGCGCTCCAAGGACGCCGAGGCCGCGTTCGCCGACCTGCTCGCCAAGCCCGCCAGCGGGCAGCGCGACGAGGCAGCACAGAACGAGGCCGCCAAGGTCCGCGCGTGGCTGACTGGCCAGTCCGGAGCCCGGTCCTACGACGTCCGCCCGGACAGCCCGATGCCGCTGGACGCCCGCACCCTGTCCAAGCTCACCGCTGGCGCCGGCAGCAACACCGTCCCGATCTCGTTCTACAACCAGCTCGTCCAGCACCTGACCGAGAACTCCGGCGTGCTCTCCACCGGGCCGACCGTACTGCGGACCGGGACCGGCGAGCAGATCCAGATCCCGAAGACCACGGCGCACTCCGCGAACGCAGGCATCGTCGCCGAGGCCGGACCGCTCACCGCCAACGAGCCGGTGTTCGGTCAGGTCAGCCTGGACGCCTACAAGTACGGGTTCCTGCTGCAGGTCAGCCACGAGCTCGCCAACGACACCGCGGTCGACCTGCTCGGCTACCTCGCCACACAGGCGGGCCGCGCCCTCGGTAACGGCTTCGGTGCCCACCTCGTCACCGGCACCGGCTCGTCCCAGCCCAACGGCGTCCTCACGGCGTCGACCATGGGAGTGACGGGTGGCGCGGGCGCCGCGCCGACGAGCGACAACCTGATCGACATGTACCACTCGGTCATCGCCCCGTACCGCTCAGGGAACTCGGTTGCCTGGCTGATGCGGGACGCCACGGTCGCAGCGGTCCGCAAGATCAAGGACACGACGAACCAGTACGTGTGGCAGCCGGGTCTCACGGCTGGCGTGCCGGACACGATCCTCGGCAAGCCGCTGTACACCGACCCGAACATGCCCGCGGTCGGGGCTGCAGCGAAGTCCGTCCTGTTCGGCGACTTCTCCACGTACTTCGTGCGGCAGGTCGAGGCGATCCGCTTCGAGCGCTCGGACGACTACGCCTTCAACACCGACCTGATCACCTACCGGGCGATCCTGCGCGGTGACGGCGACCAGGTCGACACCACCGGCGCCATCAAGCACTACGTGAGCGCCTGACGGCCTGACCTCACCGGGCGGGGCCCTGCGCGGCCCCGCCCTCTCAACCCCGAGAGGAGGACCGATGAAGGTCCGCATGAAGGTGCAGATCTCCGGCACCCGCGATGGCCAGGAGTGGCCGGCCAAGGGCGGCGAGGTAGAGCTGCCCGACGACGAGGGCGCGCAGCTGTGTGCATCCGGTCTGGCTGAGCCGCTGACCAACGGCGACGAGCCCGAGACCGCAACCGCCCCGGAAGCGGAGAAGCGTCCCGCTCGCGGCGGCCGTAAGGGCGTCATCACCAAGGAGTAGGCCGTGGCCAACGAGTACGCCGACCGGGCCACGCTGAAACTGGCCCTTGACATCGAGGCGGACGACACCACCGAGGACAGCCTGCTGGACAAGGCCCTGTCGGCGGCGTCCCGCAGTATCGATACGTCGTGCGGGCGCCGGTTCTGGCTGGACACGAACCCGGTGGCGCGCTCGTTCCGCCTGTCCGGGCGCACTGTCCTGGACGACTCCGGCGTCCTGGTCCTCCTCGACGACATGGGCGCCGCCCCCACCCTTGTCGAGACCGGCTCGAACGGCGCCTGGACCGCAGTCACGGACTACGAGACCGGGCCCGACAACGCCCTCCTCGACGGGCGGCCGATCACCTCGCTAGGCCGCTCCAGCTCCTGGGGCAGCGCGACCGGGCGCGTGCGCGTCACTGCCCGGTGGGGCTGGCCGCAGGTCCCCGACGAGATTGGGCAGGCCGCCCTCCTACAGGCCTCGCGGCTCTTCAAGCGCAAGGGCTCCCCGGAGGGCGTCACCGGCTCCGCGGAATGGGGCGTGGTGCGCCTCTCGCGCCGCGACCCAGACGTGTGGGCGCTCATCGAGCACTTCGTCCGGCCCGGCTTCGGATAGGGGGCACCGTGCAGATCACCCCCATCCGCGAGGCCATCGCCGCCGCGGCCAAGACCGTGGCCTTGCCCGCCGGCATCGCCAAACTCAAGACCTACGGCTACGTGCCCGACGCGGTGTCCGCGCCGTGCTTCTTCGTGGCCGAGGTCGACATCACCTACGACAAGACGTTCGGCCGCGGCACCGACCAGCTCGACTTCACGTGCCGCGTCCTGATCAGCGCGACCAATGACCGGGCCTCGCAGCGCATCCTCGACTCGCTGCTGTCCGGCTCCGGCCCAGCCTCGCTCAAGCAGGCCATCGAGGCGGCCCGCGGCGCGGCCGGCGAGTACGCGCTTGGGGGCCTGGCCGACGATCTGCACATTCAGCGCGTGCAGGGATATCGCTGGTACGAGCACGCGGGAGCCGAGTACGTCGGCGCCGAGCTGGTCATCAAGGTCATCGGGAACGGGAGCAGCTGATGGGCAAGTTCGTACTCACTGACGTCAGGCTGTTCACCGGCGGCGCCGATCTGACCGGGAACTCCAACAAGGTCGAAATCTCCTCGGAAGTCGAGGACAAGGAGACCACCAACTACGCCTCCCAGGGCTGGAAGGAAGTCCTGGGCGGGCTCGCCTCGGCCGAGATCGCCGGGGAGGGCCAGTGGGAAGCGGGCGACCCCGGGAAGGTCGATGACGCGGCCTGGGTGCAGCTCGGGGGCGCCGGCCCGTGGTCGGTCGGCCCCGCCGGGGCTGCGGTCGGCTCGCTGGCCTACTTCACGAACGCCCTGCGCTGTGACTACAAGCTGGGCGACGCAGTGGGCGAGGTCGCCCCTTGGGCGTCCACCGGCAAGAGTGCGTGGCCTCTGGTACGCGGCCAGTTCGCGCACCCTCCGGGCACTGCGCGCACTGCTACCGGCACAGGTACGTCGCTGAACCTTGGCGCCGTCCCGGCGGGCAAGCGGCTGTACGCCGCGCTGCACGTGCTGTCGGTGGCGGGCACGGCCACGCCGACGATCACGGCGCGTGTCGAGTCCGACGACTCGGCCGGTTTCGCCTCGCCCGCCACGGTCCTGACGTTCGCCGCGGCCACCGCTCCGGGCGGGCAGGTCCTGCGCACGTCCGGGTCGGCCATCACTGACTCGTTCTTCCGGCTCGCCTGGACTATCACCGGCACCGGGCCCAGTTTCATGTTCGCTTCCACCGTAGGGATCTGGTGATCACCCATGCCGAAGATGGTTCTCCTGGCGCAGTACGTCAGCATCAACGGGGTCGACCTGTCCGACTCCACCCGCAAGGCCGAACTCTCGACCGAGGTCGAGGAGAAGGAAGTCACCAACTACGCCTCGCTCGGCTGGAAGGAACTCCTGGGCGGCCTCAAGTCCGCTGAGTTGGGCCTGGAATTCCTGCAGGACGTCGCTGCAACAAAGATCGACAGCATCATGTGGCCGCTGCTCGGCACGGTCGTCCCGTTCGAGGTGCGGCTGTCCAACGCTGTGGCCGGCGTCTCGAACCCGAAGTACACCGGGTCGATCCTCATCAACGGCTGGAACCCCATCGAGGGCTCCGTAGGTGATGAGGCGTCCGTGTCGGTGGGCTACCCGACGTCGGGCGCCGTGACCCGCGCCACCAGCTGATGGCCGGCGGTGGCGGGCCGCCGTTCACCCTCGGCGTGGAGACGCACGACGGGTTGGCCGCCCTGGTGCGGGCGATCCGCGCCGAGGAGGACGGCAAGGACCTGCGCAAGGACCTCGCGAAGAACATGCGTGAGGCCCTCAAGCCTGGAGCCGCGCAGGCCAAGTCTTCGATCATGGCGATGGTGTCGACGGGGCGCCGCTCACAACCGGCGCTCCGCTCCTCGATCGCCCGCAAGATCCGGCCCGAGGTCAAGCTCGGCGGCCGCTGGTCCGGGGCACGCGTGAAGGCCTTCAAGACGAAGAACGTCCGAGGCTTCCCCAACGCCCCCAAGCGCACCAACCGCGCCTCCGGCTGGCGCCACCCGGTCTACGGCAACCGCGACAACTGGGCTCACCAGCGCGGCAAGTTGGAGTGGTTCGACCGGGCGTTCGCGGGGCGTGAAGGCATCTACAAGCAGGCCGTAGAGCAGGCCATGAACGATATGGCCCGGCGCATCGCGTCCCGGGCCGGATAGGAACTCGATGTACCTGGTCTACACGCCCGAGGGCGCGGACGAACCCAAGCGCTGGAAGTACAGCCCCAAGCGGCTCATGTCCGCCGAGCGGGAGATGCTGGAGCGGCGCACCGGCCGGAACTTCTCCGAGTTCACCCAGGACGTCCTCAAGGGCAATAGCCAGTGCCGCCGCGCCCTGCTGTTCATGTTCCAAAAGCGCGAGCACCCCGGCGTGCGGTACGAGGACATCGACTTCGCGTGGGACGAGCTCACCCTCGAGCACTCCAAGGGCGAGCTGTTGGCGATGCGTGAGCAGGTAGCCGACAACGTGCCGCCCGATCAGCTGACCGCGGTCCTGGCGAAGCTCGACGAGGAGATCTCCGAGGCCTACGAGGATCCGGACGACGAGGGAAAAGCGAGTCTGCCGATCGCCGAATGAGGCGACTCGGCGACGCCGCCCACCTGCTCCACATGCGGCCGCGTGACTGGGACGCGTGCACGGTCGAGGAGACGGACTTCCTGCTCGATTGGCTCGACGGCTACGAGAAGGCCCAGCAGGACGCCAACAACAAGGCCAAGCAGGGGCGCTGAACGCCCCCTCGAAAGGGGGGCGTTGACGTATGTCAGACACCTCACTGGTGTTCAACCTCGTTGCCCGTGACCGGGCGACGGCCACGCTGGGCAAGGTCCGCGAGAAGTTCGACCAGGCGGCCGCGGGCATCGCTACCGGCGTGGCGGCCGGCCTCGGCGTCGGTGTCGCCGCGTCGCTGGACATGTCGGCCGCGAATGCGAAGCTGGCCGCGCAGCTGGGCGTTGGTCCCGCCGAGGCGGCGCAGCTGTCCAAGGCCTCCGCCCACGTGTACGCGAACGCGTGGGGTGACTCTTCTCAGACCGTCAACGATGCGATCCGCGGCGTCTACCAGAACATCGGTGACACCTCGAAAGCCAAGGGCGGCCTCGAGGGCGTCACGACCAAGGCCATGGCGCTGGCCGAGACGTTCGACCAGGAGGTCGGGCCGACAACTGCCGCGGTCGGGCAGATGCTCAAGACCGGCCTTGCGGCCAACGCCGATGAGGCGTTCGACATCCTCACCAAGGGCTTCCAGTCCGGCGCCAACAAAGCCGACGACCTCCTGGACACCGTGAACGAGTACGGCACCCAGTGGAGAAAGTTCGGTATCGACGGCAAGACCGCGATGGGCCTGCTGTCGCAGGGCCTGAAGGGCGGCGCCCGGGATGCCGACCTGGTCGCCGACTCCATCAAGGAGTTCAGCATCCGGGCGATCGACGGATCCAAGACCACCGCGCAGGGCTTCAAGTCGATCGGTCTGGACGCGGGCACCATGGCCGCGAAGATCGCAAAGGGCGGCAAGTCGGCCTCCGGCGCACTTGACCTCACCCTCGACAAGCTGCGCGGCATCAAGGACCCGGTCAAGCGGTCCGCGACCGCCGTGCAGCTGTTCGGCACCCAAGCGGAGGACCTGGGGGACGCCCTCTACTCTCTGGACCCGTCCAAGGCCGTCGACAGCCTGGGCCAGGTCGGCGGCGCCGCCGACAAGATGACCAAGACCCTGTCCAACTCTCCGGCCAAGACGCTGGAGCGCTTCAAGCGGCAGGCCGTCACCAAGCTCGCCGAGGTGTCCGGCTCCTTCATCCAGTTCGCCACCAAGAACAAGACCGTCATGGAGCCGCTGGCCTACACCCTGGCCGGACTGGCCGGGGTCATCCTCGCCATCAAGACCGGCATGATGCTGTGGGCCGCAGCCCAGACCGCATGGGCCGGAGCCACCGCGCTGGTCACCGGTGCCCAGTGGCTGTGGAACGCCGCCCTCGCCGCCTCTCCCGTCATCTGGGTCATTGCCCTGATCGTCGGCCTGGTCGCCATCATCGTGCTGATCGCGACCAAGACGACCTGGTTCCAGACGCTGTGGAAGGCCGTCTGGGGCGGCATTAAGGCGTTCATGGGCGGTGTCGTCGACGGCATCAAGACCGGACTTGCCTGGTTCGGCTCCCTGCCCGGCAAGTTTTCCGGCTGGTTCAACGCGGCCAAGTCCGCAGCCGTGAAGAAGATGTCCGACCTGCTCACCTGGCTGCGCGCCCTGCCCGGACGCGTGGGCGGTGCCATTGCCGGCCTCGTCGGCACCCTGCGCCGCAAGGCCTCCGACAGCTTCAGTGCCTTCCGCGAGGCCGCCGTCGCCAAGGCCTCGTCTTTCATCGCCTGGGTACGCGGCATCCCCGGCCGGATCGCCCGCGGTATCGGCTCCCTCTCTGGGCTCCTGGTCGGCAAGGGCAAGGACGTCATCCGAGGCCTGTGGAACGGCATCAAGTCCATGGGCTCCTGGCTCAAGGGCGTCCTGATCAGCTTCGCGAAGAACCTGATCCCCGGGCCGATCGCCAGGGCGCTGGGCATCGCCTCGCCGTCCAAGGTCATGGCGCGCGAGGTCGGCCAGTGGATCCCCACGGGCATCGTCGCGGGCATCGAGAAGACCGCCCCCGAGCTGGACCGGCGCATGAGCAGCCTCGTCCAGCCCGACCAGGCCCGCCCGGGCGGGCCGCTGACCACCGGCATGGCGCCCCTCATGGGCGCGCAGGCCAGCGGCGGACAGGTGACCGTCCGGTTCGAAATGGGCGGCGCAGACAACGAGTTCAAGCGCCTCATGCGGAAGATCGTCCGCGTGGACGGTCGCGGAAACGTACAGGTCGCCTTCGGGCAGACGAAGTAAGGAGACCCCCGATGCCGTTCCCCCAGTCCCCGCTCGACGTCCTGGTGGAGCTCGGACTGGGAGGCACGTGGACCAACATCACCAGTGACGTCCTGGTCCGCGACGGCATCGACATCTCCCGCGGCGGCCGCGACGAGTCCCCCCGCGTCGACCCGTCCACCTGCACCCTCACCGTGAAGAACCAGGGCGGCAAGTTCAGCCCGCGCAACCCGCTCGGGCCCCTGTACGGGCAGATCGGCCGCAACACCCCCCTGCGCGTATCCGTGAACACCGGCCCCGCGTTCCTCGCGACGACCGGCACAACCAGCTCGGACAACGGGGCCAGCACCCCGGACGCCGCCGCGCTGGACATCACCGGCGACATCGATATTCGCTTCGAAGCGACGCTCGCCAACTGGAGTGCGGCGGGCTCGGTCGAGCTGTGCGGCAAGGGCCTGAAGAACACCAATCAGCGCTCGTGGCTGCTGATGGCGCGTGACGGAAACCTCCACTTCGAGTGGTCCACGGACGGCGTATCGACCCTCCAGAAGGACTCGACTGCGCCGATCCCCGCATTCGCGCACCTGGCTGTACGCGTGACGCTCGACGTCAACAACGGCGCCGGCGGGAACACGCTCACCTTCTACACGGCCCCCTCGATGGCGGGGCCGTGGGCGCAGCTCGGCGCGCCGATCGTCACTGCGGGAACCACCAGCATCTTCAACTCGACGGCGCCCGTGCGGGTCGGCGACGGCTGGGGTGACCTGGGATTCCCGTGCAGCTCCGGCGCCGTCCAGCGGTTCGAGCTGCACAACGGCATCGACGGCACCATCGCCTGCTCGCCGGACTTCACCGCACAGACACCCGGCGCTGCCAGCTTCGTGGACAGCAACGGACTGACGTGGACGGTCGGCAACGCCACGAGCATCAGCAACCGGCGCACGCGGTTCGTCGGCGAGGTCTCCTCGTGGCCCGCCCGCTGGGATGTCTCCGGCAAGGACGTCTACGTGCCGCTGGAAGCAGCGGGCATCTCGCGGCGCCTGGGTCAGGGCGCCAAGCCCCTGGCGTCCGCGCTGCGGCGCCGCGTCCCCTCCTACCAGCCGCTCGCCTACTGGCCCATGGAGGAGGGCACCCTGGCCACGCACGCCGACTCGCCCGTCGAGGGCGTGCGCCCCCTGACCGCGTCCGGCCTGAACTGGGCGCAGAACGACACCCTTCCCAGCTCGGAATCCCTGCCGGTCCTCGCCAGCAACAACGGCGTCCTGCCGCGCATGCGGGGCGAGATCCCCAGCCCGAGCGGCTCACTGACCGGATGGAGCATCTACTGGCTGTACCGGCTGGACCAGGCCAACACCAGCATGCGTACTTACCTGCGCTTCACCAGCACCGGCACCGTGGCGGACTGGTACGTGCAGACATCCGGGTCCAGCGGGTCGACGATCCGCGGCCTGGACGCCGACGGAAACGTCGTCGTCAACCAGGCCATCGGCACCGGCAGCGACCTGTTCGGCCAGTGGGTACAGGTCAATTTCAGCCTGACGCAGTCCGGCGGCACAGTGAACTGGGTGGTCGTTTGGGAAGTCCTCGGCACCGCGGCCGGCCAGTCTTCCGGCAGCTACACCGGCACGACCGGACGGCCCACTGCCGTCCTGTCCCCGCCGGACGGCTTCTCTCCGGAGCTCGACGGGATGGCCATCGGGCACATCTCCGCCTGGCCGGCGCCGACCACGGCGGCCTACGACAATGCGAACCTGGCCTGGGCGGGCGAGACGGCGGGCTCCCGGCTGCTGCGCCTGACCGCCGAGGAATCCATCCCGCTCGCGTTCCAGGGCGATTCTGGCGCCACCGAGCGCGTCGGCCCGCAGACGCCCATCACGCTCCTGGAACTCCTCGACGAGTCCGCGGACGCCGACGGCGGCATGCGCTACGAGTACCTCCCGACCGCCGCCCTGGCCTATCGCAGCCGAGCGACGTTCTACAACCAGACACCGCGCCTGGCCCTCGACTACGCGGCACGCGGCGAGGTAGCCCCGCCTCTGGAACCGGTCGACGACGACCAGCAGGTCCGTAACGACATCACGGTCGCGCGCCGAGAGGGGTCCTCGGCCCGCGCCGTCCTGGAGACCGGCGCCCTGTCCATCAATCCGCCACCCACTGGTGTCGGCATCTACGACGAGCAGGTCACCCTCAACCTGTTCGATGACAGCCAGCCCGAGCAGCACGCCGGCTGGCGCCTGCACCTCGGCACCGCCGACGAGGCCCGCTACCCGTCCGTGCACGTCAACTTGGCCGCGGCCCCGCAGCTTGCGCAGGCCGTGACCGACACCGACATCGGCGACCGCATCACCATCGCGAACCTGCCTGCCTGGATGCCTCCAGGCGGCGCGGACCTGATCGCCCGCGGCTACGCCGAGACCATCGGCGTGTACGACTGGGACGTCACCTACAACTGCACCCCGGCCAGCCCTTGGACCGTGAGCGGCATCGCCCCCGACCCGGCCGCGCAGCCCTGGCAGACCGCCTACACCCAGACCTTCACCGGCGGCGCCGGCGGATGGCGCCTGGTGAGCTCCGGCGCAGGCGCAGACCTGGGACCGGCACCCGTCCAATTGGACGGCGGCGACATGGCCGCCTACGCGTCCACCTCAGTGATCTACGAGGACACGACGACGCTGCCCTACGACCCGATGGCCACCTACCGCATCACCGCGACGTTCCGCACGAAAACGGCGCCGACCTCGCCCGCTCTGGCGCGCGCCTACGCCGGGTTCACCGGGGTCCGCGCCGATGGGACGCGCTGCAACTTCACCGGTGCCAACTCCGTGTCCTCGCAGTCCTACGCCGTCCTGCGGGGCACCGTGCCGCCGGCCACGTACACCACGTACACCGGCTATGTGCACGGCGTCGTCAACCCCGGTGACGCCGGAGCCAACAACGATCCGGCCAGCCCGATGCGGATGCACCCCGACGTCGTCGCTGTGCGCCCGCTCGCCTATCTCCTCAATGGCTGCACCGATGGCGAGCAGTACCTCACCCAGTTCACCATCGAGAAAGCCAAGGGCGCCCCGGACCAGGTCGACACGGACGGCAGCATCATCGGAGCGAACGCCACCTCGACGGCGACGCAGCTCCTGGTCCACACCGTCCCGCAGGGCAACGGGCCACTCATCCCCTGGGCGTCCACGGCCGGCCTCGCCCCGACCGGGCCCGCGGCGTTCCCCATCGAACTCCGGACAGGCGGGGAGGTGGTGCGCGCCTGGGACATTCAGCCCGCAGGCTGGGACACGTTCGACCGCACCGTGGCCAACGGCTGGGGCACAGCAGCCAACGGCGTCGCCTGGGCCATCCCGGGCGGGGCCGCCTCCGAGCGGTCCGTGAACGGCGCACAGGGCGTCGTCACCATCCCCGGCGCGTCCATCTCCACCGTCCGCTTCCAGACCCTCGCCACGGGCATCGCCGACTGTGAGGTCCGCGTCCGCTTGTCGCCCGGGCAGGTCTCGACCGGGGCCAGCATCGTCCCCGCGATCCTGCTGCGGTACGTGGACACGTCCAACTACTACCGGGCCCGGCTGCACTTCGCGACCGGCGGCGAGCTATACCTGTCCATCACCCGCGACACCACCCAGCTCGGCGGCACCCCCCAGCTCCCGCTCAGCTACGCCTCAGGCGACCAGTTCGAGATGCGGGTACGCCTCACCGGGCACCGCATCCAGATGCGCGTCTGGCCCACCGGGGCGCTCGAACCGAGCATCTGGCACAACGACGTCACGGTCACCGCAAGCACCATCGCCACCGGCGCGGTCGGCGTCACCGCCTCCGGCTTCACGGGCAACACCAACACGAATCCGGCCATGGGATTCGACCAGTTCGAGATCGTCTCCCCGCAGACCGTCACCGCCGTGCGGTCCGTCAACGGGATCGCCAAGGCCCAGACCGCCGGCACTGACGTGCGCCTCGCCACCCCACCGATCACCGCCCTGTAGGGAGGCACCCTCTTGCCCCGATACCCCAGCATCCCGGCCGGGCAGCGCCTCACCGGCGCGCTCCTGGCGTCGATGCTGCCTGACATCTACTGGAAGACCGCCAACCTCGATCGGGCCTCGACGACGACGTTCGCCGACGACCCCGACCTGACTGCCCAGTTGGAGGCAGGCGCGACGTATCACGTCACGTTCTACCTGCACTACGCCGCGATCGACCTGGCCCGCTTCAAGACCATGTGGAACGCGCCCTCCGGCGCGAGCGGCCTGCGCTCAGCGATGGGCCCGGACCAGGGCGTCACCCTGTCGGGCACCTCCGCGGGTGGTACCGGCCGCTGGGGTGTCCACAACTTCTCAACGTCGGTCACCTACGGCACCCGCGACCACGCCACCAACCAGTGCGCGGCAATCGAAGAAGGCACGGTCACCACCACCAGCGCCGGAACCCTTGCCCTGCAGTGGGCGCAGGTCACCAGCAACGCGACCGCCGCGCGCATGGGCGCCGGTTCCTCCATGCACGTCCGACGACTCGCCTAGGAGACCGACATGGCCGACTCCATGCCGTACCCGTACTACCGGCTCACCGGCGATGGCCGTAACGAGACCGGGTTCACGCTCACTCTCCGCGTCGAGGAGGGCGCGGGCGGGCCGCTTCCGGGCCAGACGACCGAGTCCCTCCTCGACGACATCCGCGTGCTCCTCGCTGGCTACGACCCGGACGCGACGACGTCCCTGTCCCGTTCCGAGATCACCATCACCAGCAACCTGTAAGGGACCCGATGACAACCAGCCGCGGCATCGACGTATCCGCCCATCAGGGCGCGCAGCACTGGGCAGAGCACAAGGCGGATGGCGTCGCCTTCGCGTTCGCCAAAGCCAGCGAGGGGCAGCACTCCCGCGACCCCCGCTTTGCCACCCACATCACGGGCATCCAGGCGGCAGGGCTGATCGCCGGGGCCTATCACTTCGCGTGGCCCAACCAGTCGGCGGCGACTGAGGCCGCGAACTACATCGGCGCGGTGAAGCCATACGCGGGCAAGGGCTTCGTGCACTGGCTGGACCTGGAGCGCTACAGCGACGGCCGCAACTACAAGGGCAGGTCGGCCGCGCAGATCAAGGCCTACGTAACGGCGTGGATCGCGGCCGTGGAGAAGGCGTTCCCGGGGCAGCGCGTCGGCGTCTACACCTCGGCCGACGACCTCGCCCATGGCCACGTCCCCGCAGGCGTGCCGCTCTGGTACCCCGCATACCCGGGCACGAGCGTGGACTCCTACGCCGAGGCGGAGAAGCGCTCCCGCCCCAAACCGTCCGGTCACTCGCCGCAGTTCTGGCAGTTCGTCGGCAGCCCGCTCGACCGGTCCATCTGCTACCTATCCGCGGCCGAGCTGCGCGCGTGGGCGGGCGGCATCCCCTCCGAGTCGGGCAGCACGCCGGCCAAGCCGACAGTCAGCCTCGCTCACGTCGTATACGCGGCGCGGCACGACCCGGCCGCCTCGCAGGGCCACACCTCGTACAAGGCCGAGGTCCTCACCGTTGAGAAGGCGCTGAAGTCCGAGGGCCTGCTCGCCTCGACCTACGTCGACGGGTCGTTCGGCACCAAGACCGTGGAGTCGTATGCCCGTTGGCAGCGCTCCCCGGCTGGCGGTGGCTACGTCGGCAAGGACGCCGACGGCATCCCCGGCAAGTCCAGCCTGCAGCGCCTCGGCGCCAAGCACGGCTTCACCGTCACCGCCTGAACCCCCGGAGAACTCATGAAGGTCTCGCAGTACCTGAAGGCCGTCGTCGCGGCGGCCGCGGCCGGTGCCGCCTCGCTCGTCACCGCGCTGCAGGACGGCACGGTCACCACGCAGGAAGGCGTCACCGCCGGCTTCGCCGTACTCGCGGCACTCGGCATCACCTGGGCTGTCCCCAACAAGCAGCAGCCCGAAGAGCCCGCGTCCACAGTCACGGGCGTCTGACCCTGCCCACCCAGCGCAACCGGGAGGGCGCACATGGATGCCGCCACAGTCACAGCCCTAGGCGTTCTCGGCAGCGCCGCCGTGGCCGGGGTGGCAGCCATGTACGGCTCCCGGATCGCAGGGCGAACCCAACGGGAGGGCGGAGTCATCGGCGGCTACGACAACCTGACGGCGCGCCTGGTCGCCGAGAGAGACAAGGCGGAAGCAGACCAGGCTAAGGCCGAGTCGAACGTGCAGATGCTGGAACTGGAAGTGGCCCGCCTGCGGCTACTGGTGACACAGCTCGGGGGGCATCCATGACCCGCGCCGAAAGAGCATTCGCCCGCCGGCGTCACCTCCTGTGGATCGCGGCCGCACTGCTGGCGCTGACCGGCGCCGTCATCCTCACCTGGCAGCGCATCGACCACGAGGCGTCCGCCCGTAAGGAAGCGATCGCCGAGGCGAACCTGCGCGGCGACGCCGTGTCCACGTTGGCCGGCGACGTCCGTCAACTCCGGTCACAGCTGCAGGCGAAGGGCGAGAAGCCGGCCGTGCCAGATCCGTCCAGAGCCGTCGAGAACCTCCCTGACCGGGCCAAGGTTCCGGTCCCGATCCCCGGGCCGCCTGGCCCCAAGGGGGATCCCGGAGAGCCTGGCAGTCCCGGCCCATCCGGCTCGCCGGGCAAGAGTGGGGACGATGGTACGGACGGCGTCGGCTCCACTGGCCCGACCGGTGCCGCTGGTGCGGACGGAGCAGATGGAGCGGCTGGCCCCCAAGGGGAGCCAGGCCCGGCCGGACCGCAGGGCGAGCAGGGCCCGGCCGGAAAGGATGGCCAGGACGGCCAGCCCTGCCCCGATGGGTACAGCCTCCAAGCCCCGGCCTCCGATCCGGACGCGCTCGTGTGCCGCCGCGACGGCGCACCGCAGCCAGAGAAGAAGCAGGACAACGGCCTGCTGTCCCTCGGTCTCGACCCGACCCGTCGCCAGTACGCGTGAACGACTACGGCCCCGCTCTCCTTCGGGAGGGCGGGGCCGTTTCGTTGTGCCCCGTGGTGTGTTGACGTGCGCCGTAGGCTGGCAATACGGCACCGCCCCTATCGCGAGGGAGCAGGCATGGACAGTCCCGACGAGCTCAGCACTGGCGAACGGATCAAGGCGCTCCGTGAATCCCGCGGTCTGACCCGTCCCCAGCTGGCGCAATTGTGTGGACGCGGCCCGGACTGGCTGAAGAAGATCGAGACGAGCGAGCGCGAACTCGACTCGTACACGCTCCTGTTGCGGCTCGCCGCAGCGCTGCAGCTCGCCGACCTGTCCGTACTCACCGGCACCACGGACGGGCCTGCACAACCCGCGCCGCTCGGCCGCCTCGCCCACCCGGGCATGCCCGAAGTGTGGTCCGCCGTGATGAACCGGGCGCTCGCCCCGTCACTTCGGCCGGCCGCGCCCGTCGACCCTGCGCTGCTGCAGGGGCGGGCCGATCAGTCGTGGAAGCTCTGGCACAAGTCCGGGTACAACCGGAGCGAAGTCGGCGCGCTGCTGCCCGAGTTGATTCGCGACGGCGAGGCAGCCGTCCGCGCCCTCGGCGGCGACCAGCGCCGCGCCGCACTCGTCGCCCTGTCCGACATCTACCGCCTCACAGGGCAGGCCACCGCGTACATCGCGCCGGCCGAACTCGCCTGGGTCGTAGCCGACAGGGCTCTGGCCGCGGCGCAGGATGCCGACCAGCCCGCCGCCATAGCTGCGTCGGCGTGGAACATGGGCAACATCCTGAGGGAAACGGCGTACCCCGAAGAGGCGCTGCGCGTCGTCAACGAGGCCGCCGACTTGATCCGCCCACACCTCGACGGCGCACCCGAGGACTGGCGCGGTATCTACGGTGCGCTGCAGCTGCACGCAGCCGTGACGGCCGCGCGCGAGGGACGCGAGGGCGACGCCTGGCGCTACTGGGACAAGGGCGACCAGGTCGCCAAGTCCCTGCCCGCCAACTACGTTCACCCGTCCACCGTGTTCGGGCGCGCCAACGTGGACTTCCACGCCGTCTCCGTAGCCACTGACCTGCTGAAGTCACAGAAGGCCCTCGGCCTGGCCGACGACATCGACCCTGACGTCATGCCCTCGCGTGAGCGCCGCGCCCGCCTGTGGGTCGAGGTCGCGCGCGGGCACCTGCAGCGGGGCGACCGCACGGCTGCCCTGCACGTCATGAAGCTCGCGCACGAGATCGGCGCCGAGACCGTCTCGTACACGCCATCCGCGCGTCAGGCCGTGGCGGAGCTCTGGCGCACCGCGCCCCGCGCCATGCGCAAGGAAGCGGGGACGCTCGCCGCGGCCGTGGGCGTGACCACCGGCTGAGCAAGGGGGACAGGCTGGGACAGGGGGACAATCTGTCCCCCTTCTCTGCTGTCTGGGCCCTTACGGTTCTGGCTCCGCAGAACCGAGGGGGTACCCGTGAGCCACGTCCCATTGCACGCCTCCATTCGTCGGGGTGAGCCGCCGACCACCGACCCGGTCACGGGCGAGGTGCGCATCCCTCTCGCCCTCTACGCGGTCGACATCCACCAGGGCGACACCGAGCTGGTGCTGTCCCGCACCGAGGCGCAGCCGGTCCTCGACGCGCTGCTGCGCACGGCACGGCCACAGTTGGAGGTCGTGTCGTGAGCCTCGTCCACGCACCGACGGAGATGATCCCGGTCGACGTGCCGGCCATCGGCAGCCTGAGTGAGAACCAGCAGTGCGGCAGGTCTTGCGCCTGGTGCGACCGCGTGATGCTCGGCAGTCCCGCCGTCGACCTGGGCGAGCGCGACGACGCCGAGTCTGGCCGGCGCCTGTTTCCGCGTGCCTGCCCGGACTGCACCCGCGACCACGTGTACGTGCAGCTCGTCACCCACTCCGCCAGGTGCGGGCAGTGCGCCGACGACGGCGGCCCCTGCCCCGACTCGACGGAGCTGCGGCGCGCACTTCGCGAAGGGCGGCGGCTGTGAGCTACGAGGGCGTGCGGCTCTGCTGGACGTGCCAGAAGCCGATCCGCCCCGGCGAGAAGACCCGGAAGACCGACGTGTTCAGCGCGTCCGGACCCGGCGCCACCGTTGAGTTCCACGCCCCGCTATGCCCAACCACTCCGCCCCCGTACCAGCGGGCACCCGTCCCGCGTAGCCACTAGACCCCCGCCGCCTGTGCGCCTGCACGCACGCACGGCGGCGGGACAGGGCGGGCCGCTCGACGGCCGAGCAGTGGGAGCGGCCCGCCCAACATCTACCGCCCGCCTCGTACCCCCGCTGGGGGCGGGCGGGACCAGGCCCCGACCGGAGTGCATCCCGGTCGGGGCCGTCCCATGCCGCAGGCCCGTTCGCGTTACGGCTATGCGTAGAGGAAAGTCGAGAACTCCGCTACCGTTACGGCTATGCGTAGAGGAATCTGCCGCCAGTGCGGCGCGGAAGGCCTTGAAGTGGTGTACGTCGTGCAGGGCGGCGTCCGGTATCACCGACAGCGCTCTTGGACCCCCGAGCGCCTCCATATCTGCCGGGCCTGTTACGACCTCGGCCCAACCCCCATGCGGGAGTGGCGCGCAAGGCGCGTTTGCTGGACCGGGCTCCCGGGCCGTGGTGAGCTCATGCCGCCCACCTCGTGCGAGCACTGCGGCCTGCTCTTCGTCCGGAACGCCGATCCCCTGCTACGGCGGATGACATGCTCGGCCTCCTGCCTGACATCTCTAACGCGTAGCCGTAACGGAAACAACGGCAACGGTCAGCCGTGCGAGACGTGTGGCGAGCGGATCACTACGGGCCGCGCCGACTCCCGTTACTGCAGCTCAGCGTGCCGACAGAAGGCTTACCGACGGAGAGTCTCCAACGCGTAGCCGTAACGAATTCTGACCTCAGACGCCTCTCCTCGCACCAGCCGTAACGGTCACGCGTTGTCACTTTCACCTAGTGGTGTCTTGATCACATGTTGGGGTTCCCGGAGCCCGTACCGCCGCTGATCAGGAAGGACAGCCGGGCGTCGAGAAGAGCCCGAAGCACCCGGTCCCCGCCAGGCGGCACCGTCCCCGCCGTCACGAGCTCCTCCAGCGTGAAGGCACGCGGCCGCACCACCCGCAGCGACAGGCACGCACAGCCGACGGCGACGGGCGGCAGCACAGCATGCAGCCGGGTCCCGTCCGGCAGCCGGGCGTCGACCCACGGCCTCGCGTCGTCCAGGCGCCGCCCGGCGACCCCCGCGAGCCGTTGCGCGAGCCTGCGCACGGATGAGGTGCTCTCGAACGCCACGCCCGTCAGCTCCAGGCCACCGCCCCGGTCCACCCACACCCGGTCGGGTGCGGACACCAGCACGTCGGTCACCGAGGGGTCGGCGAGCAGAGGTTCAAGCGGTCCGGTGCCCACGAGTTCGGAGCGCAACTGACCGGCCGCGCCCAGCACTTCGGTGTCCCCGAGGAGCTTCCCTTGGGCCCTGAGCGCCTCCGCCACCCGCGCCGGGGTCGCCTCCGCACCGTTCTCCGCGAGCCACTGCCGCACCCCGTCCAACATGCGCGCGCCCACGACCCCACTCACGCGCCGCCCACCGTCATCACCGACCACACCCGTACTCACAGCCCACCCCCGTCGACCCGCCACACCCGCAGCTCACCCGCACTCGCACCCACGCCCACATGCCGACCCCCGCACCCCCACTCCCACGCCCCGCTCTCACGCCCCACCCCCCTCATCCGCCACAACCGGCACCCGCTCCCAAAAGGCCGTGCAGAACCGCGCGAGCGGCCCCCGCGCCGCACCACCCGGCGGCAGTCCACCGCCATCGGCCGCCAACAGCGCGCCCTCCGACGGAAGTTCACCGACGAGCGGAAGCCCGAGAAGCCGTGCGACCTCCTCCGGATCGAGCAAGCCGGCCGCACCCCCGCGCGAAGGCCCCACGACCACGCGCAAGTCACGCAGCACCATCCCCACGCCGGAGGCGACCCGTTTCGCAGCAGCGACAGCCCGCAACTCCGGCGGCACCACGAGGAGCCCCAGATCCAACTGGGCCAGCGCCTCGGCCGCCCCTTCGTCGACCCGGCGCGGCAGATCCACCACCACCGCGCCGCCCCGCCGCCGCGCCGCGGCCAGCACCGCCCGTACGGCTTCGGGCGGGACCGCCACCGTGTCGCCCCGGTCCCAGCTCAGCACCCGCAGGGCATGCAGCTCGGGCAGCGACTCCTCCAGCGCGCCCCCCGCGACCCGCCCCCGCGACTCTGCGAACGCGGGCCACCTCATCCCTTCCGCGGCCTCCCCGCCGAGCAGCACGTCGAGCCCGCCGCCCAGCGGATCCGCGTCGACGAGGAGTGTCCGCCGCCCGGTCCTCGCCGACGTCACGGCGAGCGCGCACGCCAGAGTGGACGCCCCGGCACCACCTCGCCCGCCGATCACCCCGACGGTGAGCGCGGGCCTCCCCACGCCTTCGGCCACGTCGGCGATCCGGTCCATCAGCCACTGCTCGCCGTCCGGCAGCATCAGCACATGGTCGGCGCCGATCTCGACGGCTCGCCGCCACACCCCCGAATCGTCCTGGTCACGCCCCACCAGTACGACGCCACGCCGCCGCGCCACGCCCCGCACCCGCTCGACGGCGTCGTCCCCGACCAGCACCAGCGGCGCCGATTCCCAGCTCCCTCTGCGCTCCGGCACCCCGTGATGGACCTCGGGCCGCGCGCCGGCCGCAGCGCACAGCCGCAGCAGGTCGTCCAGCAGATCCACGTCCTCGGTCACGATCAGCGGTGTGCGCCGCCGCCCGTCGGCGACCGGCGCCCGGCCGCATGTGATGGCTCCCGCCACGATTTCCGCCCCCTCGCTCGCTGTCCCGCTCGCACCTGCGAGCCGGCTACTCCCCTCGCGCAGCCAGACCCGGCCGACAGCCCGACCGGGAAACGGAACCGGTAATGAACACCGGTCCCGACTTCGCGAGTGGAATCACCGTGCAGCGATCCCGGAAATCGTGTGGATCTTGGTCAATTACTGTGGACAAGAGAGCGCTTGTGAATATCCCCATCACCCATACCGGTGACATCACTTGTGCCATCTAGGGCGACCCCTCAACTACCCCCTCCAAACCTTCCACAGAGCAGCCCCTCGGCTACACACAGTGACGCACATCGGGCGCGAGGCGGCATCCGCCGGAAGCACGGCGCGGGGCGACACAAGGGTGGAGAACGCAAAAGTCCGGACCCAAAGTGGGTCCGGACATGCGACGACCCCCGCCGGGGGGGAGAGCGGGGGTCGTCCCCACGGTCCGACTCGGGGGGGGAGGAGCCAGACCGGGTTAGCACGGTCGCGAACGATCCGTGACTTCCATGGTGTACCCGAGAGCCTTCTCAGGCAAACCCACGCGCCAGAGCTTACGCCGAATGGTGGGCGCCTATGCTCGGGCTCGTGGAAAACCACTCCTTGACCCACTCGATGCCCCGCACTGCCGCGTTCTTTGACCTGGACAAGACGGTCATTGCGAAGTCGAGCACGCTCACCTTCAGCAAGTCGTTCTACCAAGGCGGGCTGATCAACCGCAGGGCGGTGCTGCGGACCGCGTACGCGCAGTTCGTGTTCCTCGCCGGCGGCGCCGACCACGACCAGATGGAGCGGATGCGCCAGTACCTCTCGGCGCTGTGCCGCGGGTGGAACGTGCAGCAGGTGAAGGAGATCGTCGCCGAGACGCTCCACGACCTGATCGACCCGATCATCTACGACGAGGCCGCGTCGCTCATCGAGGAGCACCACACCGCGGGGCGCGACGTGGTGATCGTCTCCACGTCCGGCGCGGAGGTCGTCGAGCCGATCGGTGAACTCCTCGGCGCGGACCGTGTGGTGGCCACGCGCATGGTGGTGGGCGACAACGGCTGCTTCACGGGTGAGGTGGAGTACTACGCGTACGGGCCGACGAAAGCAGAGGCGATCGAGGAGCTCGCCCGGTCCGAGGGGTACGACCTCTCGCGCTGCTACGCGTACAGCGACTCGATGACCGATGTGCCGATGCTGAAGGCGGTCGGCCACCCCTTCGCGGTCAATCCGGACCGGGCGCTGCGCCGTGAGGCGCTCGCGCGCGAGTGGCCGATTCTCGACTTCAACCGGCCCGTCCGACTCAAGCAGCGGCTGCCCACTCTGTCCGCGCCGTCGCGGCCCGCCCTCGTCGCGGCCGCCGCCGTCGGCGCCGCGGCGGCCACCGCGGGCCTGGTCTGGTACGCCAGCCGCCGACGCGCCACGGCCAGCTGACCGGCTCCTTTGAGCAGGCCCGCCACACGGCCGCCGAAACGGGCCGCCCTCGGCCGCCCGTTTCGCCCCTAATTGAACCTAAAAGTAAAGAAGTACGGCCAGGGGTTTCGCTTCCTCCACTCCTGGAGTACAAATAAGGCAACGGCCCGCGAGACCAAGGGACATCCGAGAGGATCACCTTATAACCGCAACCAAGGCCCCACGGACCGAGCATGAACGCCAGGCACCCACGCGACGTCGACCCGTCGATTACGGGCCAGCCGCACCAGGCCACGGGCTAAGTTCCCGACCTGATGGGCAATTTTCGAGGACGCTTGGTAACCAGGTGAACATGCCAGCGGCGGTACGAGGACTCGTACCGCCGCAACCCTTTTCAGGGACTTCCCAGGAACCCGTTACGGCGCCTACGCCGCTCCGCGCTGGAGCGCCTCGCACACCGCCGTCGACTCCCTGGCGCCGAACTCCACGGACCGCCCGCAGTGCGCGATCCACGCGGCAACCCCTTCCGGGGTGCCCGACACATAGCCTTCGAGGGCGGCCAGGTACTCCGCGCGCCCCTGCTCCGCGTGTCCCACCTCGGCAGGACAGATCGACTTGGGGTCGAGACCGCTGCCCACCAGGACGATGCGCTCGGCCGTGCGCGCGACCAGCCCGTTGTGCGACCCGAAGGGCCGCAGCGCGAGCAGCTCGCCGTGCACGACGGCCGCGGTGACCAGGGCCGGAGCCGAGCCGCCCGCAATGATCAAGCCGGAGAGCCCTTCCAGCCGACCCGCCACTTCCTGAGCGTCCGGCAGCGGCAGCTCGACCAGCGGCTCATCGACCGGCTCGCCTGCCTGACGGGGGCGCCCCACCGTGTCGCCGTCATCGGCCGCCGCCACGAGGTGCAGGCGTGCGAGCACCCGCAGCGGGGACTGCCGCCAGATCGACAGGAGCTGGCCTGCCTCCGCCGTCAGCCGCAGGGCAGCGCCGACGGTGCGCGCCTCCTCGTCCCCGCCCGCGCCGCTGAAGTCGGAGCGCCTGCGCACCTCTTCGAGCGGCCAGTCGGCGCCGGACAGCGCTGCGCTGCCCCGCGCGCCGCGCAGCGCGGCCTCGGAGGTGACCGCGGTGCTGCGACGGCGCATGACCCGGTGGCCGTAGACCCGGTCCACGGCCTTGCGCACGGAGTCCACGGAGTCGGCCACGCCCGGAAGGGCCCCCAGGGCGGCAAGGGGGTCGGCTGTCGTACTCATGGGTACGACCCTACGCAGTTCGGGGCCCGGCCCCACGAAGGAGTGGTCTTCTTCACGCTGCACGGACACGAGCAGCGACGATCCCACTACCCTTGGTGAACATGAAGATCGCTTTCGTGGGGAAGGGCGGCAGCGGGAAGACCACGCTGTCCTCGCTCTTCATCCGTCACCTCGCCGCCATGGGCGCCCCGGTCATCGCGGTGGACGCCGACATCAACCAGCACCTGGGGCCCGCGCTCGGTCTCGACGACGACCAGGCGGCCGAACTGCCCGCCATGGGCGCACGCCTCCCCCTCATCAAGGACTACCTGCGCGGCTCGAATCCACGGATCGCCTCCGCGGACACGATGATCAAGACGACCCCGCCCGGCGAGGGCTCGCGCCTTCTGCGGGTACGCGAGAACAACCCGGTGTACGACGCGTGTGCCCGACCCGTGGAACTCGACGGCGGGGCCGTGCGTTTGATGGTCACGGGCCCCTTCACCGAAGCCGACCTCGGTGTCTCCTGCTACCACTCCAAGACCGGAGCGGTGGAGCTGTGTCTGAACCATCTCGTCGACGGCCGCGACGAGTACGTGGTCGTCGACATGACCGCGGGTTCGGACTCCTTCGCCTCCGGCATGTTCACCCGCTTCGACATGACGTTCCTCGTCGCCGAGCCGACGCGTAAGGGGGTTTCGGTCTACCGCCAGTACAAGGAGTACGCACGGGACTTCGGCATCACGCTGAAGGTCGTGGGGAACAAGGTGCAGGGCCAGGACGACCTCGACTTCCTCCGTGCACAGGTGGGGGACGACCTGCTCGTCACCGTCGGGCACTCCGACTGGGTACGCGCCATGGAGAAGGGCCGCCCGCCCCGGTTCGATCTCCTGGAGGAGCCCAACGCGGCCGCCCTGCGCACGCTCAGGTCCGCCGCGGACGCCGCCTACGCGGGCCGCGACTGGGAGCGCTACACACGCCAGATGGTCCACTTCCACCTGAAGAACGCGCAGAGTTGGGGCAACGCGAGGACAGGCGCCGACCTGGCGGCCCAGGTCGACCCCGCCTTCGTCCTCCAGGAGAGTGTGGCCGCCACCGCCTGACCGGCGCGGCCACGCCCGACCGGCTCGGCTACTGCTTGACCGCCGGCGCTCCCGGTACCCCCTTGGGTGCCGGGGCGGGGCTGGTCGACATGAAGGATGCCCAGCCCTGCGCGGGGGCCTCTCCGACGCCCAGCGTGGTGAGCCGTTTCAGGGTCCGCGGGTCCTGGGCGTCCAGCCAGTCGGCGAGCTGGCGGAAGGAGACGCAGCGCACCTCGGGTTTGTTGCACACGGTGTGGACGGTCTCGTCGACGGCGCGCATGTAGTTACCGCCGTTCCAGGACTCGAAGTGGTTGCCGACGACCAGCGGCGCGCGGTTGCCGTTGTAGGCGCGGTCGAAGCCCTGGAGGAGGCTGTCGCGCATCTCGTCACCCCAGAACTCCTGCTTGTCGGGATCGCCCTGGGTCGCGGTGCCCGACTGGTCGACCATGAAGTTGTAGTCCATGGTGAGCTGCTCGGACTTGTGCCCGGGGAAGGGCACGAGCTGCATCGACAGATCCCACAGGCCGTCGTTCCTGTTGGGCCAGACCTGATCGTCGACACCGCTGGAGTCGTAGCGGAACCCGAGGTCGTGGGCCGCTCGCCGGAAGTTCTTCCGACCCTCCAGGCACGGGGTGCGGGCGCCGATGAGCTCCTTGTCGTAGTCGAAGGGGAGCGGGGCGGCGTTCTTCATGCCCGTGTTCGTCTTCCAGGACTTCACGAACGACCTGGCCTGGCGGATCTCGTCCTTCCAGTCGGCCACCGACCACTCGCCGACGCCGCCGCCCTTGCCGCAGAAGTGGCCGTCGAAGTGCGTGCCGATCTCGTTGCCCTCGAGCCAGGCGCCGCGGAGCTGGTCCACGGTGCCCTTGATTCCCTGCTCGTCATTGAAGCCGATGTCCGAGCTGCCCGGTGAGTGCTGCGGCGGCCGGTAGAGGCCGCGCTTCTCCTCCGGGAGCAAGGACACGCCGCTGAGGAAGTACGTCATCGTCGCGTTGTTCTGCTTGGCGACCTTGCGGAAGTGCGAGAACAGCTTCTGGCTGCCCTCCCCCGCGCCGTCCCAGAAGAACACCACGAACTGCGGCGGCTTCCGGCCGGCCTTCAGACGCTCGGGCCTGGGCAGATGCGGCTGGCTTCCGGTGAACGCGGTCGAACCGTCCCCGATCAGCCGCATCACGCCTCCCGGCGCGAGGGCGGTGGCCGCCTCCTTCGGGCCGGGAGCGCCCATCTGGGGTCCGGTCGCCTGGTGGTCACCTGTCGCGCAACCGGACAGGGCTGCGGCACACGCCGCGACGGCGGTGAAGCTCGCGGCGAGCTTCTTGGTGGCGGCCATGTCCGCCCACCTTCTTCCTTGGTCTCTTCGGCTCGGATCTCTCCGCACCAGGGCAGATGAAATGCGGTGAGATGCCGCATTTGCCGACGGCGCCGCCAACGTCACACGACGCCCGAGGAAGAATTAATACGACAAGCCAAAGAAAGACCCCATTCACCCATCAGGGTGAATGGATGCCCCATTTGCTCCGAAAATACGTCCGCAATCTTTACTCTGCATTACGATCCATTTACCGAGCGTTGATTCATCCCGCCGCTGCACGCCGTGATCCACGGCCGCGACCCTGCCCCGCCACAGACGGGGCCCCCTCGTTCCGCGACCGCGCTGCCCCGGAGGAGACGGGAAACATGTCAGCCTGCGTCCCCACACGCCCCGCCGATCCGACACGGACCGACGAAACCAGCCGCACCCATCCACCCCACAGCCCGCCGCCGAAGCCGCCCCGCCGCTTCCGCATCTCGGGCGCCGACCTGTCCGCGTCCGGGGCGGTCTTCCTGATCGCCCTGCCGCTGTCCCTCGGAATCGCCCTGGCCACCGGGGCCCCGCTCCAGGCGGGACTCGTCGCCGCCGCCGTCGGCGGACTCGTGGCCGGCCGCCTCGGCGGCTCACCCCTCCAGGTCAGCGGCCCCGCCGCCGGTCTCACCGTCGTCACCGCCGACCTCATCCACCGTTACGGCTGGCGGACGACCTGCGCGATCACCGTCATCGCCGGAATCGCCCAACTCGGCCTCGGCTGCCTACGCGTGGCCCGCACCGCGCTCGCCGTGTCCCCCGCCGTCGTCCACGGCATGCTCGCCGGAATCGGCGTCACCATCGCGGTCGCACAGGTGCACATCGTGCTCGGCGGCACCCCCCAGAGCGCCGTTCTCGACAATCTCCGTGCGCTGCCCGCCGAGTTGACCCACGTGGACCTGGCCGCGCTGCTCCTGAGCATGCTGACGCTCGCGGTCCTGTTCACCTGGCCCCGGATCCCCGGACGCGCCGGGCGGGCCCTGCGAAGAGTGCCCGCCGCGCTCGTCGCCGTCGCCTGCGCCACCGCGACCGCCGCGTTCGCCGGGATCACCGTGACCAAGGTCGACCTGCCGTCCTGGAGCAGCCACGCTCTGGCCGGCCTGCCCGAAGGGCCCGTGATGGGCCTCGCGGCGGCCGTCCTGACCGTGACGCTCGTGTGCAGCGTGCAGTCGCTGCTCGGCGCCGTCGCCGTGGACAAGCTCGCGTCCTCGAAGCCCGCCCTGCGGCCGGAGGCGCGCCGCTCCGACCTCGACCGGGAACTGCTCGGTCAGGGAGCGGCCAACATCGTCTCCGGCACCCTCGGCGGACTCCCCGTCGCCGGGGTCGCCGTCCGCAGCGCAGCGAATGTGAACGCAGGCGGTGAGAGCAGGAACTCCTCGATGCTGCACGGCGTTTGGGTAGTGGTGGCCGCGCTCCTGATGGTCCCGGTGCTTGAGCAGATCCCCCTCGCCTCACTCGCCGCCCTGGTGATGGCCGTCGGTATCCAGATGGTGTCCCTGCACCACATCCGGACGGTCACCCGCCACCGCGAGGTCCTCGTCTACGCCGTGACGACGCTCGGCGTGGTCGCCCTCGGTGTACTCGAGGGCGTGGCCCTCGGCATCGCGGTCGCCGTCGGGGTCGCGCTGCACCGGCTCACCCGCACCCGGATCACCCACTCCGTGGACGAAACAGACGCGGCGGGCGGCGGGACCCATCACGTACGGGTGCGCGGGCAGCTGACGTTCCTCGCCGTACCTCGCCTCAGTCGCGTACTGCACCAAGTACCCCAAGGAGCCGGCTGTGTCGTGGAGTTGGACGGGTCCTTCATGGACCATGCCGCGTTCGAGTCCCTGCAGGACTGGCAGAAGTCACATGTCGCACAGGGCGGCAAGGTCGAGGTGACCGGGCGGGCGGGTACCCGTATCGCCGAGCCCGCGTCGACGTCGAACTCCTGCTGCCGGCCCTGGACACCCTGGCGCAACCACCACTGCGACCGTCCGCAGGCCGAGACCACCGAGCCCCCCGCGGGCGGTGGCGGGTATCAACTGGCCAGCGGAATCAGCGCGTTCCAGCGGAACACGGCGCCGCATGTGCGGGACGAACTGGCCCGGCTCGCCCGTGAGGGGCAGCGTCCCACCCAGCTGTTCCTGACCTGCGCCGACTCCCGGCTCGTGACGTCGATGATCACCTCCAGCGGCCCCGGCGACCTCTTCGTCGTCAGGAACGTGGGGAATCTGGTGCCGCTGCCGGGCGCCGAGAGCGGAGACGACTCGGTCGCCGCGGCCATCGAGTACGCCGTCGACGTACTGAAGGTCCAGTCGATCACCGTGTGCGGGCACTCCGGCTGCGGCGCGATGCAGGCGCTGCTCAACAATCCGCCCGAGGGTGGCGCGCAGACACCCCTGAAGCGGTGGCTGCGGCACGGCCTGCCGAGCCTCGCCCGCATGGCGGTCGCGAACCAGCCATGGGCGCGGCTCGCCGGGCGCGCCCCCGCCGACGCGGTCGAGCAGCTCTGCCTGACCAATGTCGTCCAGCAGTTGGAGCATCTGCGGGCCCACGAGTCGGTGGCCCGCCGCCTCCAGGAGGGCTCGCTCGAGCTCCACGGGATGTACTTCCACGTGGGCGAGGCGCAGGCCTATCTGCTCACCGAGCAGCCCGACGAGGTGTTCGACCAGGTGGAACCGGAGGGCGAACTGCGCCCGGCCTGAACCCGTCCGTGAGAGCGTGCGTGCCGGTGAGTGACGCCATCGGCACGTACACCAAGAGCCCAACAGGTCTAAACCATTATTCGGACCCCCCTTGTCACCGAGGGGGGCCGTCTGATGAGCTGTGGTCTGGGACACAACGGACACCCTGGGAAAGGGAGATGTCGTGAGCAACGAAAGCCTGGCCAACCTTCTTAAAGAAGAGCGAAGGTTTGCGCCGCCGGCCGACCTGGCGGCCGCCGCCAACGTCACCGCGGAGGCGTACGAACAGGCCAAGGCTGACAGGCTCGGCTTCTGGGCCGAGCAGGCCCGCCGACTGACCTGGGCCACCGAACCGACCGAGACCCTCGACTGGTCGAACCCGCCGTTCGCCAAGTGGTTCGCGGACGGGAAGCTGAACGTCGCGTACAACTGCGTCGACCGCCACGTCGAGGCCGGGAACGGCGACCGGGTCGCCATCCACTTCGAGGGTGAGCCGGGCGACAGCCGGGCCATCACCTACGCGGAGCTCAAGGACGAGGTCAGCCGCGCGGCCAACGCGCTGACCGAGCTTGGTGTGCAGAAGGGCGACCGCGTCGCCGTCTACCTGCCGATGATCCCCGAGGCCGTCGTCGCGATGCTGGCGTGCGCGCGCATCGGCGCCGCGCACTCGGTCGTCTTCGGCGGATTCTCGGCCGACGCCATCGCGGCCCGCATCCGGGACGCCGACGCCAAGGTCGTCATCACGGCCGACGGCGGCTACCGGCGCGGCAAGCCGTCCGCGCTCAAGCCCGCCGTCGACGACGCCGTCACCCGCGTCGACGGGGTCGAGAAGGTCCTCGTCGTCCAGCGCACCAAGCAGGACGTCGCCTGGACCGAGGGCCGCGACGTGTGGTGGCACGAGATCACGCAGAAGCAGTCGGCGGAGCACACGCCCGAGGCGTTCGACGCCGAGCAGCCGCTGTTCATCCTCTACACGTCCGGCACGACGGGTAAGCCCAAGGGCATCCTGCACACCTCCGGCGGCTACCTCACGCAGGCCTCGTACACCCACCACGCGGTGTTCGACCTCAAGCCGGAGACCGACGTCTACTGGTGCACGGCCGACATCGGCTGGGTCACCGGCCACTCGTACATCACCTACGGCCCGCTCTCGAACGGCGCGACGCAGGTCATCTACGAGGGCACCCCGGACACCCCGCACCAGGGCCGCTTCTGGGAGATCGTGCAGAAGTACGGGGTGACGATCCTGTACACGGCGCCGACGGCGATCCGCACGTTCATGAAGTGGGGGGACGACATCCCCGCCAAGTTCGACCTGAGCAGTCTGCGGGTCCTCGGTTCGGTCGGTGAGCCGATCAACCCCGAGGCCTGGATGTGGTACCGGAAGAACATCGGCGCCGACAAGTGCCCCATCGTGGACACCTGGTGGCAGACCGAGACCGGCGCGATGATGATCTCGCCGCTGCCCGGCGTCACCGAGACCAAGCCGGGCTCCGCCCAGCGCGCCCTTCCCGGCATCTCGGCGACCGTAGTGGACGACGAGGCGCAGGAAGTCCCCGACGGGGGCGGCGGCTACCTCGTCCTGACCGAGCCGTGGCCGTCGATGCTGCGCACCATCTGGGGCGACGACCAGCGGTTCATCGACACCTACTGGTCCCGCTTCGAGGGCAAGTACTTCGCCGGTGACGGTGCCAAGAAGGACGACGACGGCGACATCTGGCTGCTCGGCCGGGTGGACGACGTGATGCTGATCTCCGGCCACAACATCTCGACCACCGAGGTCGAGTCGGCGCTCGTCTCGCACCCCTCGGTCGCCGAGGCGGCGGTCGTGGGCGCGGCCGACGAGACGACGGGTCAGGCCATCGTGGCCTTCGTGATCCTGCGGGGCACGGCGTCCGCCGACGACGAGGGTCTCGTCGCCGACCTGCGCAACCACGTGGGCACGACACTCGGACCGATCGCCAAGCCGAAGCGGGTCCTGCCCGTGGCCGAGCTGCCCAAGACCCGCTCCGGGAAGATCATGCGGCGCCTGCTGCGTGACGTCGCCGAGAACAGGGAGCTGGGAGACGTCACGACCCTGACGGACTCGTCCGTCATGGACCTCATCCAGACCAAGCTCCCGGCCGCGTCGAGCGAGGACTGACCGCACCGCACACCACGAAATGGGCACCCGGCGCCGAATGCGCCGGGTGCCCATTTCGTGCGTAAAGTGACGATCACCAGCTACGGCCCGCTTACACCCGGTAGGGTGAAACCTCAACTGGTGTGCCGGGAAGTCTGGTCGGCAACGCCGTCGGCGACCCCTCGTCGGCGCGTTCGCGAAAGCCGAACCCGACCGGAGGTCTTCACCCGTGGCCGCGCCCGCCCCCAGCAAGAACAGCCGTAAGGCACTCGGCCGCCTCTCCCTTCCCGAGCGTACGTTCGTGGCGGACGCCCTGCGCGCCGAGACCGTCGGCGGAGTCCTGCTCCTCGTCGCCGCGATCGCCGCCCTCGTCTGGGCCAACACCCCTCTCAGCGGCAGCTACGAGTCCGTACGCGACTTCCACATCGGCCCCGCAGCGCTCGGCCTCAACCTGTCCCTCGAGCACTGGGCCGCCGACGGACTGCTCGCCGTGTTCTTCTTCGTCGCCGGTATCGAGCTCAAGCGGGAACTCGTCGCGGGCGACCTGCGCGACCCCAAGGCGGCCATGCTGCCCGTCGCCGCCGCGCTCTGCGGCATGGCGGTCCCCGCGCTCGTCTACTTCCTCGTCAACGTCGCGGGCGGCGGCTCGCTCGACGGCTGGGCCGTGCCGACCGCCACCGACATCGCGTTCGCGCTCGCCGTCCTCGCCGTCATCGGCACCTCGCTGCCGTCCTCGCTGCGCGCGTTCCTGCTCACGCTCGCCGTCGTCGACGATCTCTTCGCGATCCTGATCATCGCGATCTTCTTCACCAGCGACATCAACTTCGCTGCCCTCGCGGGCGCCGTCGTCGGCCTCGCCGTCTTCTGGCTGCTCCTGCGGAAGGGCGTACGCGGCTGGTACATCTACGTGCCGCTCGCCCTCGTCATCTGGGGCCTGATGTACAACAGCGGCATCCACGCCACCATCGCCGGTGTCGCCATGGGGCTCATGCTGCGCTGCACCCGGCGGGACGACGAGGAGCACTCGCCCGGCGAGCACATCGAGCACCTGGTGCGCCCGTTCTCGGCGGGGCTCGCCGTGCCACTGTTCGCCCTGTTCAGCGCGGGTGTGGCGGTGTCGGGCGGCGCCCTGACCGACGTATTCACCAAGCCCGAGACCCTCGGTGTGGTGCTCGGGCTCGTCGTCGGCAAGGCGGTCGGCATCTTCGGCGGGACCTGGCTCACGGCCCGCTTCACCAGAGCCTCGCTCTCCGACGAACTGGCCTGGCCCGACGTGTTCGCGGTCGCGTCCCTCGCCGGCATCGGCTTCACCGTCTCGCTCCTCATCGGCGAACTCGCCTTCACCGAGAACCCCCTGCTGACCGACGAGATCAAGGCCGCCGTCCTGATGGGCTCCCTCGTCGCGGCGGTCCTGTCGAGCGTCCTGCTCAAGATCCGTAACGCCAAGTACCGCGCGATGTGCGCCGAAGAGGAGCGCGACGAAGACCTCGACGGCATCCCCGACATCTACGAGGAGGACAAGCCGGAGTACCACTTGCGGATGGCGGAGATCTACGAGAAGAAGGCCGCCGAACACCGCAGGCTTGCCCAAGTGACGGGCGGGGCAAGCGACGGGAGCAGTCGTCCGGCATGATCTGACAGCGGGTCCGCTCACGGGCGCGGGCCCGCGACAGACGCCACGCCCGGTACACAGCCCGCTTCACAAGCCCGCGAAAAGACGAGGGAGTACGCGATGAGCGCACCCGACGGCACACCGGTCGGCGCCGAGCGCAGCATCGGCCAGCTGGTCGCCACGGCCACGACCGAGATGTCCGCACTGGTGCACGACGAGATCGCACTGGCGAAGGCCCAGCTCAAGCAGGACGTGAAGCGCGGCGCGGTCAGCGGCGGCGCCCTGACGGCGGCCGGCGTGGTCCTGCTCTTCTCCCTGCCGATGCTGAGCTTCGCGCTCGCGTACGGGATCCACGCGTGGACCGGCGGGCACAACGGCGAGGGCGGCTGGAACCTCGCCTGGTGCTTCCTGCTGTCCTTCGCGGCGAACGTGCTGGTGGCGGGCCTGCTCGCACTGATCGGCGTCATTTTCGCGAAGAAGGCCAAAAAGGGTAAAGGCCCGCAGAAGGTCGCCGCCTCGGTCAAGGAGACGGCCGGCGTACTGGGGAACGTCAAACCGCACCCCCGTCAGGTGACCCCCGCGAACCGAGTCGGTGACACGGTCGAGGCTGTGGCACGCTCGTCTTCATGACGGACCCCGCCACCCCTTCGGCCCAGCCCGCCTCGGTCGTACGCATCGGCGTCCCGGGCGGCGGCGAGCTGACCCACCGGGACGTCGCCGCCAACGGCGCGCGCTTCCACATCGCCGAGATGGGCGACGGGCCACTGGTCCTGCTCCTGCACGGCTTCCCCCAGTTCTGGTGGACGTGGCGGCACCAGATGGTGGCGCTCGCCGACGCGGGGTTCCGGGCCGTGGCCATGGATCTGCGCGGCGTCGGCGGCAGCGACCGGACCCCCCGCGGCTACGACCCGGCGAACCTCGCCCTCGACATCACGGGCGTCGTACGGTCTCTCGGCGAGCCCGACGCGGCACTCGTGGGGCACGACCTGGGCGGCTATCTCGCGTGGACTGCGGCCGTCATGCGGCCCAAGCTGGTGCGCCGGCTCGTGGTCTCCTCGATGCCGCACCCCCGGCGCTGGCGCTCGGCGATGCTGTCCGACGTCAAGCAGACCGCCGCGGGCTCGTACGTCTGGGGCTTCCAGCGGCCGTGGGTGCCGGAGCGTCAGCTCGTCGCGGACGACGGCGCGTTGGTCGGTCGGCTGATCCGGGACTGGTCCGGGCCGCGCCTCCCCGACGACGAGGTCGTGGACGTGTACCGGCGCGCCATGTGCATCCCGTCCACGGCGCACTGCTCGGTCGAGCCGTACCGCTGGATGGTGCGGTCGATGGCCCGCCCGGACGGCATCCAGTTCAACCGGCGCATGAAGCGTCCGGTGCGGGTGCCGACGCTGCATCTGCACGGCTCGCTCGACCCCGTGATGCGTACGCGCAGCGCGGCGGGCTCCGGCGAGTACGTCGAAGCGCCGTACCGCTGGCGGCTGTTCGACGGTCTGGGGCACTTCCCGCACGAGGAGGACCCGGTCGCGTTCTCCAACGAACTGGTCAGCTGGCTGAAGGACCCCGAGCCCGACCGGTGACGGCCGCGCGGCCGCCCTCGCACGATCGGGTGACGCGTTCGAGCCATGTCCGGGAACAACTGTCCTTCGAACTGCCAATTGCCTGGCGCATAGGCCAATTGGGGGGCGTGCGCGCGATTACCGACCTTGGGGCACGGGCACACGTCGGGGTATGGGCTGGACGCACGACTACAGTGACGCAGCACGCAACCGCCGCTCAGCCACGGTGCTGAGCCGTCACCCGGGGGGTGGCCCGCAGGAACCGGGCCATGACCAAACCCCTCCGGGGATCAACATTCCCCGCATTCTGCGCCGCCGGGCCCGCTGGGTCTCGGCCCGGCTGCGGCACACGCGCGACTGACGCGTCACCGGCCGGGCCTGCACCGCCTCCAGAACCTCACAGGGCGCAGCTGTCGCTGTCCACCTGCTGGTTGGCCGTGCGGCCGCGGGCGATGTCCGGGCTGATCTCGTCGCGGGTGAGCGCGTACCCGGTCTGGGCGCTGTCGAGTGACTTCGCGAAGACCACGCCGTACACCTTGCCTTCGGGCGTGAGCAGCGGGCCGCCGGAGTTGCCCTGACGGACGATCGCGTAGAGCGAGTACACATCGCGTCGCACGGTGCCGCGGTGGTAGATGTCCGGGCCGTTGGCCGTGATGCGGCCGCGCACGCGCGCGGGGCGGACGTCGTACGCGCCGTTCTCCGGGAAGCCGGCGACGATCGCGCTGTCGCCGCGCTCGGCGTCCGTGGACGTGAACTGGAGCGGGGGCGCCTTCAGCGTCGGCACGTCGAGTACGGCGATGTCGCGCTTCCAGTCGTAGAGGACGACCTTCGCCGCGTACATCCGGCCCTCGCCGCCGATCTGCACGTTCGGCTCGTCCACGCCGCCGACCACATGCGCGTTCGTCATGACGCGGCGGTCGGCGAAGACGAAGCCGGAGCCTTCGAGGACCTTGCCGCAACTGGGGGCCTGGCCGGTCACCTTGACGATGGAGCGCTTGGCCGTCTGCACGACCGGACTGTTCGTCAGCTTCGCGTCGGGGGGCTGGACCTCGGTGATCGGCTCGTTCGAGAACGGGGTGAAGACCTGCGGGAAGCCGTTCTGCGCGAGCGCCGAGGAGAAGTCCGCGAACCAGGTGTTCGCCTGCGCGGGCAGGGCTCTGGAAACGCCGAGAAGGACCTTGGAGTTGCGCACTTCCTTGCCGAGCGTGGGCAGCGTCGTGCCGGCCAGGGCCGAGCCGATGAGCCAGGCGACCAGGAGCATCGCCACCACGTTCACCACGGCGCCGCCCGTGGCGTCCAGGGCTCGGGCCGGGGACCAGGTGATGTACCGGCGCAGCTTGTTCCCCAGGTGCGTGGTGAACGCCTGTCCCACGGAGGCACAGACGATGACCACGATGACGGCGACGACGGCCGCCGTCGTGCTCACCTTGGCCCCGTCCGTCACCGCGCTCCAGATGGCGGGCAGGACGTAGACCGCGACGAGGCCGCCCCCCAGGAAGCCGATCACCGACAGGATGCCGACGACGAAGCCCTGGCGGTAGCCCACGATCGCGAACCACACGGCGGCTACGAGCAGCAGGATGTCCAGCACATTCACGTGGGCCACCCTGTCATGAGCGCCAGTCGAGTGGGACCTGCTTACTGCGGTCCCAGGGGCGCTCCCATCCCGCGTAGTGCAGGATCCGGTCGATCACTCCGGCCGTAAAGCCCCAGACCAGAGCCGATTCGACGAGGAACGCCGGGCCCTGGTGGCCTCTCGGGTGGACCGCCGTCGCGCGGTGGCGCGGATCCGTGAGATCCGCCACGGGCACCGTGAAGACGCGGGCCGTCTCCGCCGGGTCGACCGCCTGCACCGGCGTCGGTGTGCGCCACCAGCCGAGGACCGGCGTCACCACGAAGCTGCTCACCGGGATGTACAGCTTCGGCAGGACGCCGAAGAGCTGGACGCCGCGCGGATCGAGCCCGGTCTCCTCCTCCGCCTCGCGCAGGGCGGCGCGCAGCGGCCCGTCCGTACGCGGATCGCCGTCCTCCGGGTCGAGGGCGCCGCCCGGGAAGGACGGCTGGCCCGCGTGCGAGCGCAGCGATGTGGCCCGCTCCATGAGCAGCAGCTCCGGGCCACGCTCGCCCTCCCCGAAGAGGATCAGGACGGCTGACTGCCGCCCGGCGCCGCTCTCGGGCGGCAGGAAGCGACTCATCTGGAGCGGCTCGACCGTGTCCGCGGCCTTCACGACCGGGTCGAGCCACTCGGGCAGCCCCTCCCGGCTCAGCCGCACTGGCTCGTCCTTCGTAACGCGCTCCTCGTGCGCCTCACTGTGAGGCATGTGTCATAGGCACCCCCGTCCAACTGAACACAACGCCTGCGTCCCCGCCGTTCGTTCCGCGATGCGTCACTCCCCCGTGGCGGGCGGCGCGGTGGCACCGAGCGGGGGCGCCGGGATACCGCCGGCGTCCAGGTACGACTGCGGGGGCTTCAGGCGCTGGCCGGGGAAGCCGCCCTTCTCGTACTTCAGGAGCTTCTTCGCCTTCTCCGGGTCGGTCTCGCCCTCCCCGTACGCCGGGCAGAGCGGGGCGATCGGGCAGGCGCCGCAGGCGGGCTTGCGGGCGTGGCAGATCCGGCGGCCGTGGAAGATCACGCGGTGCGAGAGCATCGTCCAGTCGCTCTTCGGGAAGAGCTCGCCGACAGCCTTCTCGACCTTGTCCGGATCGGTCTCCTCCGTCCACTTCCAGCGCCGCACGAGCCGCCCGAAGTGCGTGTCCACGGTGATTCCGGGCCGCCCGAAGGCGTTGCCCATCACGACGAAGGCGGTCTTGCGGCCGACGCCGGGCAGCTTGACGAGGTCTTCGAGACGCCCCGGGACCTCGCCCCCGAACTCGTCCCGCAGGGCCGCCGCGAGCCCCATGATCGACTTCGTCTTGGCGCGGAAGAATCCGGTGGGCCGGATCAGCTCCTCGACGTCCTCGGGGTTCGCGGCCGCGAGGTCCTCCGGGGTCGGGTACTTGGCGAAGAGGGCGGGCGTCGTCTGATTGACCCGCAGGTCGGTGGTCTGGGCGGACAGCACCGTGGCGACGAGCAGCTGGAAGGGGTTCTCGAAGTCCAGCTCGGGGTGGGCGTACGGAAACACCTCGGCGAGCTCACGGTTGATGCGCCGGGCACGCCGGACGAGGGCGGTGCGGGACTCGGGCTTGGCGGCGGCCTTCGTCACGGACTTGGCCGGCTTCGTGTCAGCGGCCTTCGTCACGGACTTGGCCGGTTTCGCGGCAACGGCCTTCTTCACCGGCTTGGCTGCGACGGCTTTCTTCACGGGCTTGGCAGCGACAGCCTTCTTCGCCGGCTTCGCGGCGCCGGTCTTCTTCGCGGCAGCCCGCTTCCCTCCGGAACCTGCGGCACCACGGGTACCCGCGGCACCCCCGGCACCACCAGCACCCTTCCCCACGGAAGCCACGCCACCGTCGGCACCCCGAGCCCCTTTTACCCCTTTTGCCGCTTTCTTGGGCGCGGCCGAGGCCTGTTCGCCCACAGCGGAATTACGTCCTGCGGTCACCGTCCCAGCCCCCTTGGCCTGTGCTCTCACCGGCGTTTTGGACACTCGGCCAGCCTAAAGGCAGCCGCTGACATCCGCCGTGGACCCCGCGGATCAGTCCTCGATTGGCCCCCTCCCCCACAGCTTGCGACGCCGGTGCGGCAGACTTGTGCCTGAGTGACTGATCACACCGTTTGGACCGTCCGGCAAAATGGGGAGCGGGAACACGGTCCCCGGATGCAGGTCGACATAGGAGAGAAACTCGTGGACGACGTTCTGCGGCGCGCCCCGCTTTTCGCGGCGCTCGATGATGAGCAGGCCGCGGAGCTCCGCGCCTCCATGAGTGAGGTGACCCTCGCGCGCGGCGACGCCCTCTTCCACGAGGGCGACCCCGGAGACCGCCTGTACGTGGTCACCGAGGGCAAGGTGAAGCTCCACCGCACCTCCCCCGACGGCCGCGAGAACATGCTCGCGGTGCTCGGCCCCGGCGAGCTGATCGGCGAGCTCTCGCTGTTCGACCCGGGCCCGCGCACGGCGACCGCCTCCGCGCTCACCGAGGTCAAGCTCCTCGGCCTCGGCCACGGCGACCTCCTGCCCTGGCTGAACGCGCGCCCCGAGGTGGCCTCCGCCCTGCTGCGCGCCGTCGCCCGGCGCCTGCGCAAGACCAACGACCAGATGTCCGACCTGGTCTTCTCGGACGTGCCGGGCCGCGTGGCCCGCGCGCTCCTGGACCTCTCCCGCCGCTTCGGCGTGCAGTCGGAGGAGGGCATCCACGTCGTGCACGACCTGACGCAGGAGGAGCTGGCCCAGCTGGTCGGCGCCTCCCGCGAGACGGTGAACAAGGCGCTCGCGGACTTCGCGGGCCGCGGCTGGCTCCGTCTGGAGGCCCGCGCCGTGATCCTGCTCGACGTGGAGCGCCTCGCGAAGCGCTCGCGCTGACACCTTCGTACACCGGGTCCCGTCTCCCTCCGGGGAGGCGGGATCACCCGTTCACCGTCGCGGAAAATACCGGGACCTCGCCCTCCCGACCCGGCACAGTGGACCCATGGCGACCACCACCCGCGGCCTCGACGACCGCGGATTCATCGAGCGCGAAGGCTCCCTGAGCCGGATCCAGCCGGACTTCCGCCCCGTGGTGTCCGCGGCGCGCGACAGTCTGCTCGCCGCCTTCGGGCCGCGGATGACGAGCGCGTATCTCTACGGCTCCGTGCCGCGCGGCACGGCCCGCCCCGGCCGCAGCGACCTCGACCTCCTCCTCGCACTGCGCGACGAGCCGACGGACGAGGACAGGGCGGAAGCCAAAGCCCTGGCCGACGTGCTGGACGAAGACTTCGCCCAGATCGACGGCGTAGGCCTGATCATCCTCAGCCGAACCCAGGTCCTCAGCGACCTCGAACGGCACGACCTCGGCTGGTTCGTGGCCTGCCTCTGCACGCCGCTCCTGGGCGAGGACCTGGCCGAGTACCTGCCGCGCTACCGCCCCAACTCCCTCCTGGCCCGGGAGACCAACGGCGATCTGCGCCTGTTCCTGGCGCGCTGGCGCGAACGCATCGAGCGAGGCGACGACCCGCGGACCCTGGACCGCCTGATCTCCCGTCACCTCGTCCGCACCGGCTTCACGCTCGTGATGCCCCGCTGGAACGGCTGGACCAGCGATCTGACGCAGATGGCCGAGGTGTTCGGCACGTACTACCCGCAGCGGGCGGACGCGATGCGACAGGCGGCGCAGGCGGCGTACGAACCGATGGGCGCACCGCACACCCTCAGGGCGTACACCGAAGACCTGGGTCCGTGGCTGGCGGCAGAATACGAAGCCGTGCACGGAGTGAAGGCCCCCCGCCCATGACCCGGGAAGCAGGACACCGATGAGCTCAGCGTCGACGGACACCCTGGCCGAGCGGTTCGAGGAGTCACGGGGTCACCTGCGTGCCGTGGCCTACCGGATGCTCGGTTCGCTCAGCGAGGCGGAGGACGCCGTACAGGAGACGTGGCTGCGGCTCCAGCGGTCCGACGTCTCGGCCGTCGAGAACCTGGGCGGCTGGCTCACCACCGTCACCGGCCGGATCTGCCTGGACCTGCTGCGCTCGCGCAAGGCGAGGGGCGAAGAGCCCCTGGAGACGCACGTACCCGACCCCTTGGTCACGAGCCTGGACACCCCGGATCCCGAACAACAGGCGCTCCAGGCCGACTCGGTGGGCCTGGCGCTGCTCGTGGTCCTCGACTCGCTGGCGCCGGTGGAGCGGCTGGCATTCGTGCTGCACGACCTGTTCGCGGTGCCGTTCGACGACATCGCGCCGATCGTGGAGCGCACGCCGGCGGCAACCCGGCAGCTGGCGAGCCGCGCGCGCCGCCGCGTCCAGGGAGCGCCGCCGCCGGAGACGGATCCCGTACGGCAGCGCGAGATCGTGGAGGCGTTCCTCTCGGCGGCCCGCGAAGGCGACTTCGAACGCCTGGTCGCGGTCCTGGACCCGGACGTACTGCTACGGGCGGACGCCGGCGCGACGGGGCTCTCGCGCCTGGTCCGAGGCGCTCACACGGTGGCGTCCGGGGCGATCACGTTCCAGCGCATGGCACCGCACGTACGCGTCGTGCTGGTGAACGGCGCGATCGGCCTGCTCGCCCTGCCGGAGGGCCGCCCGGCATCGCTGATGTCGTTCACGATCACAGGCGCCAAAATCACCGAACTGAACATCCTTGCGGACGAGGACCGCCTGAAAACCCTGACCCGGGCGGCCCTCTAGATCAGCCCATGCTCCTTCAAGTAATCGAGCTGGGCCAGCACCGACAACTCTGCGGCAGGCCACAGAGACCGGTCCACAGCCGCGTACACATGGGCGACGATCTCTGACGCCGAGACATAACCGCTCTCGACGGCGGTCTCGACCTGGGCGAGCCGGTTGGCTCGGTGGGCGAGGTAGAACTCGACGGCGCCCTGGGCGTCTTCGAGTACGGGCCCGTGCCCTGGCAGCACGGTGTCGACCCCGTCGTCGACGGTGAGGGACCGCAGCCGCCGCAGCGAGTCGAGATAGTCCCCGAGCCGCCCGTCGGGATGGGCGACGACGGTGGTCCCACGCCCGAGCACGGTGTCACCGGTCAGCACGGCCCGGTCGGCAGGCAGATGGAAACAGAGCGAATCAGCGGTATGCCCAGGAGCTGCGACAACACGCAACTCAAGCCCGCCGACAGTCACCACATCCCCACCCGCCAACCCCTCGTCCCCAAGCCGCAGATCAGGATCGAGAGCCCGCACGTCGGTCCGGGTCAGCTCGGCGAACCGGCCGGCACCCTCCGCGTGATCGGGATGCCCATGAGTGAGAAGCGTCAGGGCAACGCGCTTGCCGGCGGCCTCGGCGACCGCGACCACATGCTCCAGATGCACGTCGTCGAGCGGCCCGGGATCGATCACCACGGCAAGCTCGGAGTCAGGCTCGGAAACAATCCACGTATTGGTCCCGTCCAGGGTCATCGCGGAGGCGTTCGGAGCCAGCACGTTGACCGCGCGCGCGGTGGCGGGCCCCGACAGCACCCCGCCGCGGGGCTGTCCGGGAAGGGCTGCGGCTTCGGTCATGCGGAGGCTCCCCCGGAAGCGGTCGGAATGTGCTTGGTGAACTCATCATGACCGGGCCAGGACAGAACAATCTCCCCACCCTCCAGCCGGGCCTTCGCGAGCACAGGGGTGAGGTCCTGCGCCGCGGCCCCCGCTAGGGCCCCCTCGGCGCTGTCGAAACCGGCCAGCGCCCGCAGCGTCGCGATCGTGGGCGGCATCATCATGAGCTCGCCCTTGTCGTACCCCTCGGCAGCCCGCTCGGGCCGGATCCACACGGTCCGATCAGCTTCGGTGGAGGCGTTACGGGTGCGCTGTCCCTCAGGCAGGGCGGCGACGAAGAACCAGGTGTCGTACCGCCGGGGCTCGAACTCGGGCGTGATCCACCGCGCCCAGGCCCCCAGCAGATCGGACCGCAGAACCAGTCCGCGCCGCCCGAGGAACTCCCCGAACGACAACTCCCGCCGGACGAGCGCCTCCCGGTCGGCCTCCCAGGACTCCCCGGTCGTATCCCCCACCACGGACGCCGCATCGGGCCCGGCGAGCAGCACGCCCGCCTCCTCGTACGTCTCCCGCACGGCGGCACACACGATCGCCTGCGCCGACTTCTCGTCCACGCCGAGCCGCGCCGCCCACGCCGCACGCGAGGGCCCGCCCCACCGCACGACCGACTCGTCGTCACGGGGATCCACACCCCCGCCCGGATACGCGTACGCGCCCCCGGCGAAAGCCATGGAGGCGCGTCGACGCAACATATGCACTTGGGGACCGGCGGCCGCGTCCCGCAGAAGCATGACGGTCGCGGCCCGCCGCGGCGCGGCGGCCGCCAGCTCACCCGCCGCGAGCGCACGAATCCGCTCGGGCCACTCCGGTGGATACCACTGCCCATTCGCCATGGCCGGAGGCTATCCGCTACCAAGCGGATGTTCGAGAGCCACAGACGATCAAGTACGACAGAGCCCCAAGAACCACCCACCGCCCCGCAGCCATACACAAGACAGCTGAACCGGCAGATCACCCTCGCCCCTCAGCCGCAGCCGCAGCCGCAGCCGCAGCCGCAGCCGCACACAAACGAGCCGAACCGGCAGACCACCCACCGGCCGACAGCCGCGTACGAAACGAGAGGGGCCGTGGCGGGATGTGCGCGCGGAGCCACCAGCACCACATGCGGGCGATTGGCTGGGCAACGTAACGCCACAGAACAGCGAGCACGTACATCCCGGCGCGGCCCCGCCCTTACTGGACGGAGCGCACCAGAACAGACCCGGACCGGCCCCAGGACCTCAACCGACCCCGACCTCGACCTCAACCGACCTCGGCCTCGGCCTCGGCCGAACTACGAACTACGAACTACGAACTACGAACTACGAACCACGCCCCTCAGCGGAGCGATTCACTCAAGCCGAAACGAGCTCGACCTGAACCTCGACCTCAACAGGCGCGTCCAGCGGCAGAACGGCCACACCCACGGCGGACCGAGCGTGCACACCCTTCTCGCCGAGCACCTCGGCGAAGAGCTCACTGGCCCCGTTCACCACACCCGGCTGCCCGGTGAAGTCGGACGCGGAGGCGACAAACCCGACGACCTTCACGACACGGGCGACCCGATCGAGATCGCCGGCAACGGACTTCACCGCGGCGAGCGCGTTCAGCGCACACGTACGGGCCAGCTCCTTGGCCTGCTCGGCGGTGACCTCGGCCCCCACCTTCCCGGTGAGCGGAAGCTTCCCGTCCACCATCGGCAGCTGACCGGCCGTGTACACGTACACACCGGACTGCACGGCCGGCTGGTAAGAGGCGAGCGGCGGCACGACCTCGGGCAGGGTCAGCCCGAGCTCGGCGAGGCGCGCGTCGACGACCCCGCTCATACCTTCTCCCGCTTCAGGTAGGCCACGAGCTGCTCGGGGTTGTTCGGCCCGGGCACGACCTGGACGAGCTCCCAGCCGTCCTCGCCCCAGGTGTCCAGAATCTGCTTGGTCGCGTGCACGAGAAGGGGCACGGTCGCGTATTCCCACTTGGTCATACGGCCGACTGTAGCCGTTGGACCGGCGATGACCGACAGCCTCCTGCGTAGCCCGCGCGCGGACTGGTTAGGCTCGAAGACGTGAGCAGGCTCCAGGTCGTCAGCGGCAAGGGCGGTACCGGAAAGACCACGGTCGCCGCCGCACTGGCGCTCGCCCTCGCGACCGAGGGCAAGCGCACTCTCCTGGTGGAGGTGGAAGGACGCCAGGGCATCGCACAGCTCTTCGAGACGGAAGCGCTGCCGTACGAGGAACGGAAGATCGCGGTAGCCCCGGGGGGCGGCGAGGTGTTCGCACTCGCCATCGACCCGGAGCTGGCGCTGCTGGACTACCTCCAGATGTTCTACAAGCTGGGCGGCGCGGGCAGGGCGCTCAAAAAGCTGGGCGCGATCGACTTCGCGACAACGGTGGCGCCGGGCCTGAGGGACGTACTCCTGACGGGCAAGGCCTGCGAGGCGGTGCGCCGCAAGACGAAACAGAACAAATACACCTACGACTACGTGGTGATGGACGCCCCGCCGACGGGCCGCATCACGCGGTTCCTGAACGTGAACGACGAGGTCGCGGGCCTGGCCAAGATCGGCCCGATACACAACCAGGCGCAGGCGGTCATGCGGGTCCTCAAGTCGCCGGAAACGGCCGTGCACTTGGTGACACTGCTGGAGGAGATGCCGGTCCAGGAGACGTCGGACGGCATCGCGGAGCTGCAGGCCGCGAACCTCCCCGTGGGCCGGCTCATCGTGAACATGGTGCGCCCGGCAGTCCTCGACGAGGCCGAACTGGCGCTGGCGCAGGGCGGCGTGCCCCGGACGGCCATCGCCAAGTCCCTGTCCGCGGCGGGCCTGGGCGGCGCCCGCAGAGGCGGCGGCGCCGAACGCCTGGTGACGCCGCTCCTCGACCAGGCGGCGGAGTACGCGGAACGGCACGAGCTGGAGCACAGCCAGCGCGCGGTGCTGGCCGACTCGGGCCTGCCCCTGCACGAACTGCCGCTGCTGACCGAGGGGATGGACCTGGCGGGCCTGTACCGGCTGGCCACGGAACTGCGGAAGCAAGGGATCTAGAGACACATGACGTCGTCCCTGAGCCTGAACGCGACAGACACCCACGTACTCGACGTGGACCCACTCATCGACGACCCCAGGACGCGCATCGTGGTGTGCTGCGGCTCCGGCGGCGTCGGCAAGACGACGACAGCGGCGGCGCTCGGCCTGCGCGCCGCGGAGCGCGGCCGCAAGGTCGTCGTGCTGACGATCGACCCGGCCCGCAGGCTGGCCCAGTCGATGGGCATCGACTCGCTGGACAACACACCGCGCCGAGTGAAGGGCATCGACGACACGGCGGGCGGCGAACTGCACGCGATGATGCTCGACATGAAGCGGACGTTCGACGAGATCGTCGAGGCGCACGCGGACGGCCAGCGGGCCGAGGCGATTCTGGGCAACCCCTTCTACCAGTCGCTCTCGGCGGGTTTCGCGGGCACGCAGGAGTACATGGCGATGGAGAAGCTGGGCCAGCTGCGGGCCCAGGACGAGTGGGACCTGATCGTCGTCGACACACCTCCGTCCCGCTCGGCGCTCGACTTCCTGGACGCGCCGAAACGTCTCGGCTCGTTCCTGGACGGCAAGCTGATCCGGGTCCTGATGGCGCCGGCGAAGGTCGGCGGCCGGGCCGGCATGAAGTTCCTGAACGTCGGGATGTCGATGATGACGGGCGCGCTGGGGAAGCTGCTGGGTGGCCAACTCCTGCGCGACGTACAGACGTTCGTGGCGGCGATGGACACGATGTTCGGCGGCTTCCGCACGCGCGCCGACGCGACGTACAAGCTGCTCCAGGCCCCCGGTACGGCGTTCCTGGTGGTGGCGGCGCCGGAGCGGGACGCGCTGCGCGAGGCGGCGTACTTCGTGGAGCGCCTCGCCGCGGAGGACATGCCGCTGGCCGGGCTCGTGCTGAACCGGGTGCACGGCAGCGGTGCCGCGCAGCTGTCGGCCGAGCGTGCGCTCGCCGCCGCAGAAAATCTTGACGAGCGCGGCATTGTGGATCAGGGGGGCGGGAATGTAGAGCTGCGTACCTCTCCCGAAGCAGGCTCCCCCGCCCCAGCAAGGGACACGCCCGACGAGCATGCCCAGACGCCGGACAAAACCCCACATAGCACACCCGCAACGACGCCCGCGCCCAACTCGCCGGCCACAAGCGCGCCTGCCGGCGCGACCACTGACGACGCACCCGCAGACCACGCACCCACGGATCGCACGACCACAGACCAACTCACGGCAGGTCTACTGCGACTGCACGCGGAACGCATGCAGCTACTGGCACGCGAACAACGCACACGCGACCGCTTCGCGGCCCTCCACCCGGAGGTGGCTGTCACCGAAGTCGGCGCCCTGCCCGGCGATGTGCACGACCTGGCAGGCCTCAGGAGCATCGGGGACCGGCTCGCGGCGGGTGCGGACCCGGCCGGAGCTGCGTGAGCCGTACGGGCGTCTCCCGAGGCGCGGGCCACCACACGGCTCGCACTCCTCGGGCGCCCTTGAGGGAACTCGGCCCTCTCACCCCACGGCGGCGTACCTCTCGTACGTCTCGTCGTCATCGATGTCCACAGGCAGCAGGCCCGCACCGCGCTCGTACTCCGTACGAGCCGTCTCGAGCAGCCGGCGCCACGAGGTGACGGTGGGACGCCTGCGCAGAAGTGCGCGGCGTTCCCGCTCAGTCATGCCACCCCACACGCCGAACTCGACGCGGTTGTCCAGCGCGTCGGCCAGGCACTCGGTCCGCACCGGGCATCCGGTACACACCGCCTTCGCCCGGTTCTGCGCTGCTCCTTGAACGAACAGTTCATCTGGATCGGTAGTGCGGCAGGCCGCCTGCGCACTCCAGTCGGTTACCCAGCCCATACCGGCGCCGTCCTCTCCCGAATCGAGGCTCCCCCACGGCGGCAGCGGCATATTCACCGCCGCCAGTTGAGGACGTTACGGAAGGTGGGCACAGCGCAACACCCCCTTCGGGCCCAATCTTGAATGGCCCGAACGGACTATGCGTAAGCGGCAGATCACCCGACGGAGTGAGCCGAGGGCATGCGCGACAAAGCCGGCAAACCGGGGCGTTTCAGTTGAGTCACAGCGGACACCGGGTGACACTCAAGGCGGTTTCGGACACGCCCACACCGACCACGCAATGACCGCGGCGGAGTGGTGAGATGACTACCGGAACGATTCGGGTTCGCCGGACGTCTTGATACGTGACCGTACTGCTGTGACAGTTGAGTGCAGCTTAGGCCAAGGCATATACGCCTGTCCGGAGAATCAGAACGTAGGCTGCCCTCATGGGAAAGAAGCGCTCAGGCGGTGGACTGTCACCGACTCAGCAGGCCGCCAAGTTCCTTGGTGTCAGTGTCCTGGCGGGAGCCGTCCTCGCCGGAATCGCGCTGCCCGCAGCAGGCGCGCTCGGCCTCGCGGCGAAGGGTTCGGTCGAGGGATTCGACGACATCCCGGCCAACCTCAAGCAGCCGCCGCTCAGTCAGCGCACCACGATCCTGGACAACCAGGGCGGCGCGATCGCGACGGTCTACTCGCGCGACCGCACAGTGGTGCCCCTCAAGGACGTCTCGCCGTACATGCAGAAGGCGCTCGTCGCGATCGAGGACTCGCGGTTCTACGAACACGGCGCCGTCGACATGAAGGGCATCCTGCGCGCGATCAACCAGAACGCGCAGAGCGGCGGTGTCATGCAGGGCGCCTCCACGCTCACCCAGCAGTACGTGAAGAACGTCTTCATGGAGGAGGCCGGCGACGACCCGACGAAGCTCGCCCAGGCCACCCAGCAGACGATCGGCCGCAAGATCCGCGAACTGAAGTACGCGATCCAGCTCGAGGACAAGCTCGGCAAGAAGCGCATCCTCGCCAACTACCTGAACATCACGTACTTCGGTGAGCAGGCGTACGGCGTCGAGGCGGCCTCGCGGCGGTACTTCTCCAAGTCGGCGAAGGACCTGACGATGGAGGAGTCGGCGATGCTGGCCGGCATCGTCCAGTCCCCGAGCCGCTATGACCCCGTCAACGACGAGGCGGAGGCCACCAAGCGACGGAACGTCGTGCTCCAGCGGATGGCCGAGACGCACGACATCTCCCAGGCCGAGGCGGACCGCGCCAAGGAGAAGCCGCTCGGCCTGAAGATCAGCAAGCCGCAGAACGGCTGCATCACGGCGGTCAAGGGCGCGGGCTTCTTCTGCGACTACGTGCGCGAGGTGTTCCTCACCGACCCCGTCTTCGGCAAGACGAAGGAAGCGCGGGCGAAGCTCTGGAACCGCGGCGGTCTGAGGGTGCAGACCACTCTCGACCCGCAGACGCAGGAATCGGTACAGGCGTCGATCAAGGATCACGTCTACCAGACGGACAAGGTCGCGACGGCGGCCACGTTCGTCGAGCCGGGCACCGGCAAGATCCTCGGCATGGGCCAGTCGAAGCCGTACGGCTTCGGCAAGAACGAGACGCAGATCAACTACTCGGTCGACCGCAAGATGAGCGGGTCGAACTACGGCTTCCCGACGGGTTCGACGTTCAAGCCGTTCCTCGCCGCGGCCGCCCTGGAGCAGGGCACCCCGGTGACGAAGTCATATCCGGCGCCGTACCGGATGCCGTATCCGAAGTCGGTCCAGACGTGCAGCGGCAAGCCGTGGGTGAACAACGGCGGCTTCACCGTGGAGAACGAGAACGAGTCCGAGGTCGGTCCGTACGCGCTGGAGGAGGCGATGGCCAAGTCCATCAACACCTACTTCGTGCAGATGATCGGCGACACCGGCATGTGCCCCGTGATGGACATGGCCGACAAGCTGGGCGTCGTCCAGGGCAACGGCGACAAGCTCCCCGAGGTCCCGGCCATCGTCCTCGGCTCCAAGGGCATCTCGCCGCTGACCATGGCGAGCGCGTACGCCGCCTTCGCCAACCGCGGCACGTACTGCACGCCGGTCGCCATCGAGTCGATCACGGCCCCCGGCGACAAGTCGCTGCCGGTGCCGAAGTCGTCGTGCTCGCGCGCGATGACCACGAAGACCGCCGACAGCATCAACACCCTGCTGAGCGGCGTGATCGACTCCGGTACGGGCAGGGAGGCCGGTCTGACCGACCGGGCCAACGCGGGCAAGACCGGTACGACCGACAGCCGAAAGAACGCCTGGTTCGTGGGGTACACGCCGAACCTGTCCGGCGCGGTCTGGGTCGGCAGCGCCCTGCAGAACGTCGAGATGGAGAACATCACCATCGGCGGCCAGTACCAGCCGAAGGTCTTCGGTGGCCAGGTCCCCGGACCGATCTGGAAGGACGCCATGGTCGGCGCCCTCTCCGGCAAGCCGTCCCCCGACTTCAATCTGATCGACATCCCCGACCCCGAGAAGGACAAGAGGGACAAGGGCCGGGACGGGGACCCGGACCAGGACCCGGACCAGGGCGACGGAAGCCCGGGCAGCAAGGGCAAGAGCCCCTGGCCGGGCATCTCCCTCCCGCCGGGCGTCCTCGGCGGCGGCAACGGGCACGGGGGCGGACGCCGCTGAGTCCTCCGCCGAGCTGAGTGCCGCTCGGACGGTGACGGTACGCCGATGGGGCGCCCCCTTTGCCGGGGCGCCCCATCGGCGTATGTGTGGTGAGGGGTGAGCGCGGCGACGCCCCGCAGGGCCGGCCCGCTCAGCCGGCGAGCAGCTGCTTCACGACGGCGGCCACGCGGCCGCCCTCCGCCAGGCCCGCGACCTTCGGGTTCACGATCTTCATGACCTGGCCCATGGCGCGCGGCCCCTCGGCGCCGGCCGCCTTCGCCTCCTCGACCGCCTGGGCGACGATCTGGTGCAGCTCGTCGTCCGAGAGCTGCTTGGGCAGGTACTCGGCGAGCACCACGCCCTCCGCCTTCTCCCGCTCGGCCTGCTCGGCGCGGCCGCCCTGCGCGAACGCCTCGGCGGCCTCGCGGCGCTTCTTCGCCTCGCGGGTGATCACCTTCTGCACCTCGTCGTCGGAGAGCTCGCGCGCCGTCTTGCCCGCGACCTCCTCCTTCGTGATGGCGGAGAGGGTGAGCCGGAGCGTCGAGGAGCGCAGCTCGTCACGCCCCCGGATCGCGGCGGTGAGGTCTTCCTGCAGCTTCGACTTGAGCGTGGTCATGCAGCGATTGTCGCAGGTACGCAATGCCCTACGCCCCTTGATTTCCGGGACCTGCCGGGTCTGACACGATGGACGTATGCGCGCGCGATACGGGGTTCCCCTGAAAGTGACAGCAGGCATCACGGCGGCGGGCGCCGCCGGACTGATCTACGCGGCGGGGTTCGAAGCCCGTTCCTTCCGCCTCCGACGGGTCACGGTCCCGGTGCTTCCCACGGGGATGCGCCCGCTGCGCGTCCTCCAGGTGTCCGACATCCACATGGTCGGCGGCCAGCGCAAGAAGCAGCGCTGGCTGCGCTCCCTGGCCGGCCTGCGCCCCGACTTCGTGATCAACACGGGCGACAACCTGTCCGATCCGGAGGGCGTGCCGGAGGTCCTGGACGCGCTCGGCCCGCTGATGGAGTTCCCGGGGGCGTACGTCTTCGGCTCGAACGACTACTACGGCCCCAAGCTCAAGAACCCGGCCCGCTATCTCTTCGAGAGGGCCCGGGGCGCCCACGGTCTCAACGGCAACGCCCCCGCGGTCGGCGTCGTCCACAACCCGTGGGAAGACCTGCGCGACGGCTTCGACGGGGCGGGCTGGCTGAACCTCACCAATACGCGGGGCGCCCTCAAGATCGAGGGCATGGAGATCGGGTTCACGGGCCTGGACGACCCGCACATCAAGCGCGACCGGTACGCGCACGTGGCGGGCGGCCCGGACTCGGGCGCCGACTTCTCGATGGGCATCGTGCACGCGCCGTACCTGCGGTCCCTGGACGCGTTCACCGCGGACGGCTACCCGCTGGTACTGGCGGGGCACACCCACGGCGGCCAGCTCTGCATCCCCTTCTACGGGGCGCTGGTCACCAACTGCGACCTGGACACGGACCGCGTGAAGGGCCTGTCGACCCACGAGGCCGAAGGCCACCGCTCCTACCTGCACGTCTCAGCCGGCTGCGGCGCCAACCGGTACACCCCGGTCCGCTTCGCCTGCCCCCCGGAGGCGACCCTCCTGACCCTGACCCCCAGGCCCTGAGAAAACCGGATTTCGTCTACGGCCGCCGGTCGGCTAAAGTAATCGATGTCGCCACGACCTGCAGAACCGCAGGACAGTGGAGCAACGACATCGGGGTGTAGCGCAGCTTGGCAGCGCGCTTCGTTCGGGACGAAGAGGTCGTGGGTTCAAATCCCGCCACCCCGACAGCTGAAACACCAGGTCAGACCCCCTGCACTCGCTTGAGTGCAGGGGGTCTTTCTGCTTGTGCGGCAGCCCTGGGAGAAGATCTTGGAATTTCTCTCCCGAACGGGCACTGCGAACGCGCCCTCGACCGCTCCCGCAAGACGTCTTGTGCGTGTGCCTCAGCCCATGAGGCGTCAGTCCCTTCGCGATCGGTACCCAGCACGCATCCGCCCGTCCCGTCGCGCCTCCCGAGTCGACTTCACAGAGCTGCCACTCCACACGCAGGCCGGCGGGCCTCAGGAACTCGGGCTCCAGTCCCACCAGTTCGCCCCGTCGCATGCCTGTGCAGCCCTTGGTGACCACGGCAACGAATTCATCGTCACGACTGGAGAGGAGCGAGGCCTGCTCGGCGGAGAGGAGCACGCCCAACGCGCCTGTGATCACTTTCTCCGGGCCTCGGTCCATCGGACGCAATCTCCCTCCCCGATCAGCTCTTGGCCGTTGGCGGGCCTGACATCAACCACTGACATCAACGGCCGCACACACTGACGCACAAGCGCGGACCGGCCAACGAGGCCGGCCCTTGTTCACCGGCTTGGGTTCGCAGGGATATTGGATATTGGTGTCCGCTTACGGCACGCACCCGCCTGCGGATCAGAAGATTGCAGGTTCGAATCCCGCCGAGTGCACACAGGTGAGAGGCCCCCGGAGAGATCCGGGGGCCTCTTGCGCTATGTCATGACGGGGTCTGGCACCCCGGCATCACGGACCCGTAGGAGGGTGCAGGGTTGGGAGTAACGCAGCGTGCGGCCCGGGCGCTGACCGGGCCCACGCATCGCGCTCTCAGCAGGCAGACGGTCAACGTCCGCCGCCACCGCCACCGCCGTCGCCACCGCCGCCACCGCCGTAGCCACCACCGCCACCGCCACCGTCGCCGCCGCCGCCGCCGTAGCCGCCGCCGCCACCACCGCCGCCGTAGCCGCCACCGCCACCGTCGCCACCGCCGCCGTAGCCGCCACCGCCACCGTGGTCACCGCCACCGCCGTAGCCACCACCGCCGCCGTAGCCACCGCCGTGGTCACCGCCACCGTAGCCACCGCCGCCGTAGTCGTTGAAGCCGCGGCCGTAGTCGTTGAAGCCGCGGCCGTAGTTGTTGAAGCCGCGGCCGTAGTTGTTGTAGTTGAAGTAGCCGCGACCGTAGTCGTTGTAGTTGTAGTAGCCGCGGCCGTAGTTGTTGTGCCTGTACTTGTGACCGCTGTACCAGCAGACGTTGTCGTTCCAGTTCCAGTGCCAGTTCCAGCCACGGTTGTAGCAATCCCAGTAGCGGGAGTCGTGGTGGTTCGAGCCCGAGGCCGAGGCCGTCCCGGCTGAGCCGATCGCGGCGCCACCGGCCATCAGAACGCCAGTAGCTGTCACCGCGAAGATGCGCTTCACGCGAAGTGCTCGCATGAGAACTTTCTCCCTTCCATCATCTCGCGCACCCGAGCGCAAGATGGATGGCCGCGCGCGCAAGAAGGACAGGGCGCGCGGTCGAAATGTCACCGCTTTGGAAATTGAGAGACACGCCGTGGCCATCAAACCGGCCGTGCCGGCCAAGTGCGGCTCCACGCGCGAACCCCCGCAGCAGCACGTGCTGCCCACCGCGAGAAGACTTCGCCAATGTGGCGCGTCCCGGGTTGCGGTCTCAGTAATAAACGCTACTCCCTATCCGCTCCACGTCATCTTGAGCGGACACTCAACCCGGCAGACTCAGGTAGATCTGCCAAGCCTCGCCATGGGGACCAAAGGGGGGTCAAGCAGTGAAGCCGGGCAGGGACCATCCCGGACGCCAATGGACTGCCGCGGAGTGAACCCGCGGAGCACAGCGCGCCGAACCAAGGCCACGTAGGGGTCTCATCGCGTTCGGACGAAGAGGTCGTGGGTTCAGATCCCGCCGCCCCGACAGCTGAAACACCAGGTCAGACCCCCTGCACTCGCTTGAGCCGCCGACGCTGTTCCCTGCCACCTTCACTTCGTGGTGCAGCCCGCGTCCCGATCCGACATGACCAGGTACAACGCCTATGGGCCGGTACTGCAGTTGGCCATGTTCGAGGACGATCGGGTGTGCGAGGCAGCCGTCGAAGAGGTGTGCGCTCGTCTACGGGCCGAGCTCGGCGCCTCCGGGTGAAGTTCGCGGTCTCGACCCCTCCGTTACGTGGCTGCGCCGGTCACTGCCCGGCGGGTCGTCCGGAGGCGAGCAGTTCCAGCGCCTCCTCCCAGCGGAAGAGGGCGGCCCCTCCGTCGGCTTTCGGCCGGTGAGGTTCGTGCGTGCCGATCAGGATGCCCATGTCGCGCAACCGGTCCAGGCTCTGGTGGTACGCGGGGTGGGCGGCCTGGGCGGCGTTGAGGTACGGCAGGACGGCGGTGGGGATGCCGAAGCCGTACGCCTCGCACAGGATGCCCAGCGCCAGGGTGTCGGAGATGCCGGCTGCCCATTTGTTGATCGTGTTGAAGGTGGCCGGCGCGACCGCGATCGCGTCGGCGGGCGGCAGCGGGCGCGGGTCACCGGGTGCGCGCCAGGCCGAACGTATGGGGTAGCCGGTCTGGGCCTCCACCGCCTCGGCGTCCATGAAGCCGAGGCCCTGCGGGGTGGCGACGACGCCCACGTCCCAGTTCGCCTCCTGGGCCGCCGTGATCAGCTTGCCGACCTCGCCCGCTATGCCGGACGCGCAGACGACGACGTACAGGAAAGGGTTCTTGGGCTGCTGGGCCGGCTGGTTTGCAGGGTCACTCACTTGGGGCCTCCCCGTTGGCAGCTGAAGCGGTGCCGTTCGGGCAGCGTACGGGGGTGGGCCTGGTGGCTGGGACCCTCGCTGCGTGCATGCCGTCGGCTACGGCGCGGGTCGGGACGAGGAACTGCTCACCGCGATCCCGGGCGGTCGAGCGCCGGTCGGCGGCAGGAGAACAGCCGAGGCCCTCACCGCTCCCCTCGACCTTCAGCGCGCTGACCAGCGGCGACCGCCCGGCCGCCCCGGGCCATGTCCCGTCGACGCAGCGATCACCGCGGAGAGCGCCGAGGTCACGACCAGGCTCCCCACCATGACGAGGCCGACGCCGATCATGAAGAGGCCGCTCGCGTCGTCCGACCAGTCCACGTAGGCGGCCACCGTGAGACCGGCCGTCGGGCCGAGCACCGCGGCTGCGGCGTAGCGCCGGGATGCCGCCCAGTACACCGGTGGCAGCAGGGTCAGCACGAGGCCGATCACCTGCCACGCCTCGTACGGGCCGGTCGTCGAGCCGTCGGGGTGCACGTCACGCTGCTGGTCCCAGCCCAGCCAGCCGGCCCACGCCGCCACTGCCACCCCGGCCAGCGCGATGGTCGCCAGCAGGTGGAACGTTCGCTTCGGCCGTCGCTCATTCGTGTCCATGGGCCCAGGGTTCCGGCTCACTCCATGACCGACCAGAGCGCTGGTACTCAGCTGTGGCCGAGTACAGACCGAGTACGACCGGCACCCGCCCATCCCCTGAGGTCCCTCCTCATCCGGCCCCTGTCAGGTGCTGTCAGGCCCTGTCAGCCTCCCGTCCGCCGTCTGTCAGCGGCTCTCGGCATCGTCGTAGTCACCGAGAACGACGACGCGGAACCACAGCGAAACCGGCAGCAAGACGGACGGGAAAGGGAGAAGCGATGTCATACGCCATCCGGGCCGAAGGGCTCGTCAAGCGGTACGGGGACATGGTCGCGCTGGACGGGGTCGACCTGGAGGTGCCCGCCGGGAAGGTGACCGGCGTCCTCGGGCCGAACGGCGCCGGCAAGACCACCACCGTGCGGATCCTGTCCACGCTGATGCGGCCCGACGCCGGGCGCGCCACGGTCGGGGGGTTCGACGTGGTGAAGGACCCCGTACGGGTGCGGGGGCTGATCGGGCTCACGGGCCAGTACGCCTCTGTGGACGAGGGTCTGTCCGGCGTCGAGAACCTCGTACTGCTCGGGCGGTTGCTCGGGCTTTCGCGGCGGGACGCCAGGGCGCGGGCCGCCGAGTTGCTGGAGCAGTTCGAGCTCACCGATGCCGCCACCCGCCCCATCAGCACCTTCTCGGGAGGCATGCGCCGCAGGCTGGACCTCGCGGCGAGCCTCGTCGGCCGACCGCGGGTGCTGTACCTGGACGAGCCGACCACCGGCCTCGACCCGCACGCCCGCCAGGAGGTCTGGGGTGTGGTGCGGCGGCTCGTCGCGGACGGCGCCACCGTGCTGCTCACCACGCAGTACCTGGAGGAGGCCGATCAACTCGCCGACGGCATCACCGTGTTCGACCACGGCCGCGTCGTCGCCGAGGGCCGGCCGGACGAGCTGAAGCGGCGGGTCGGCGGCCAGACGCTCCAGGTCCGTCCGACCGTTCTCGCCGATCTCGGTCAAGTCGGCCGGATCCTGGCCGACTTGACCGGCACCGCCCCCGTACACGACGCGAACACCGGCCTGCTCACCGTGCCGGTCGCCGATCCGATGCTCGTCTCCGCGCTCGTCCGCCGGCTCGACGGTGCCGGGATCGCGGCCGACGAACTGGGCCTGCGCCTTCCCAGCCTGGACGAGGTCTTCCTCGCCCTGACCGGCCAGGGCACGACACCGATCACCCCCTCGGACGAGGGCACTCAGAACACCCTTCCCGAGAGGAACGCGGCATGAGCACGAGCGTGAGCACCCACCCCGGCACCACCACCTGCGCGGCGCCCCCGGCCGACGTGTCTCCCCTCCGCATCGGCCCCGCCCTCGCCGCCCGGCACGGCCTCTCCCTCGCCTGGCGCGGCATCGTGAAGATCCGCAAGGCCCCGGCGCAGCTCGTGGACGTGATCCTGACGCCGATCGTCTTCCTGCTGATGTTCGTCTACCTGTTCGGCGGCGCCATCGGCGGCGGTGACGTCGACGGATACCTCCGCACGATCACGCCCGGCATCATGGTGATGACGATCTTCCAGGCCTGCGTCGTCGTGGGTGTCTCCCTCAACGCCGACGCGAGTACAGGCGTCTTCGACCGCTTCCGCAGCATGCCGATCGCCCGCTCCGCACCGCTCGTCGGCGCCGTGCTCGCCGATGTCGTGCGCTACGTCGTCTGCCTCGTCACCCTCTTCACCCTGGCTACGGTGATGGGCTACCGGGTGGAGACCGGCCCGGCCGCGGCGCTCGCCGCGTTCGCCCTGCTCATCGCGTTCGGACTGTGCTTCTGCTGGATGTCGGTGTACGTCGGCATGCTGGTCAGGACGCCGGGTTCGGTGCAGGGCCTGATGACGGTGCTCGTCATCCCGCTCACCTTCGCCAGCAACGTGTTCGTACCGTCGGGCACGATGCCGGGCTGGCTGCGGGCCTGGTCGGACATCAACCCGGTGAGCCTGATGGCGGGTGCGCTGCGCGGCCTGCTGAACGGCGGCGAGGTCGCGGGCCCGCTCCTCGGCAGCCTCGGCTGGATGGCCGGCGTGGTCGCGGTGTTCTTCCCACTGGCCCTTCGCGCCTACCGCAGGCACGCCGCCTGAACCGGGCCACGTATGGGAAGAGAAACACCCGCAGCCCCAGGCCACACCGACAGCGGCCGACCGGACTCCCCGGTCGGCCGCTTTCACGCACCCCGACCCCCGTCACCCCCCGAGCCGCCCCAGCGCCTCCTCCCGAGACAGTCCGGCCCCCACCTCATACGCCTCCCGGAACGCCCCCTCTCCCAGTCGCCCCACGAGCCGGGCCGTGAGATCCCGCAGCTCCGGCTCGCCCTCGTCGAAGGCACCACGGATCGCCGCACTCATACCGAGCGCGGTGGCCGCGCCCATCGGTTCGCCCTCCAACAGCAAGAGCCGGGACAGAAGTTCGGCCGCGCGGGCGATCTCCGCGACCTCGAACCGGGCGAGCAGGCCGCCCACCGCCCTCGGCAGCAGCTCGCGCGCCCGCGTGGCCGCGCCCTCCGCGAGCGCGTTCGCCATCCGGGAGCCCGCGATCAGGTCGAGGGCGGTCTCCTCGGGGAGCGGCAACCGGTGGACGAGCCCTTCGAGCTGGTCGAGGGTACGGCCGGCCTCCGGTACGTCGCCCGAGCGGCGGTGCCATTCGGCGACGCCGAACAGGAGCTCGGCCTCCATACGCCGGTAGCCCCGCTCCTTGGCCTGCCGGCGCGCGGCGTGGAGGTCACGCAGGGCGCCGTCCAGGTCGCCGCTGCGCATCCGTTCCGCGGTGAGGCGGGCGCGGCTGTGGAAGAGGTCGTCCTCCGAGCCGAGTTCGGAGGAGATCGCGACCCCGCGCTCGAACGCGGCGATGGCCGCGGCGTGTTCGCCCCGCAGCGAGTGGTCCCGGCCCACGGCGAGCAGAGCGAGCCCGAGGCCCCACCGGTCGCCCACCGCCTCGAAGCCGCGCAGCGCCTCCGCCCGCGAGTCCGCCCCCGCCCGCAGGTCACCGCGCTCGGTGTGGACGAAGTCCCGCGCCCAGTGCGCACTGGCCCGCACCCAGGGATCCGGCCGGTCGAGCGACTGCCGCAGCAGGCGTTCCCCCAGGTCGTCGTTGCCCGACGAGAACGCGAGGAGCGGGATCCACAGCAGCAGCGAGGGGTGGAAGTCGAGTGCTCCGACCGGTTCGCACGCCTCGATGAGGGGCCGTACGGGGACGTCCGGGGCGAGGGAGCTGCCCGCCATGAGCTGTACGACGCCCAGTGCGGCCCGCGCCTGGCCGGGCAGCTCGTCGCCGAACCGGAGGACATCGGCGACGGCCGTCTCGAACTGGCTGCTCATCCCCCTGATCCCCCAGTACCAGAACAGGGCGCCGACGAAGCGGGCCGCCGTGGCCGCGTCGCCCCGGTCGACGGCCACCCGCAAAGCGGTGGTCAGGTTGTCGTGCTCGGCGTCGAACACCGCGATGGAACGCAGCTGTTCACGCGTGCGCAGCGCGGGTTCATGCTCCTCGGCGAGCGCCAGAAAGCAGTCGCCGAACCGCTCCCGCACACCACGGCCGTCCCCGCCCTCATCGAGCCGCGTGGCCGCATACGCCCGTACGGTCTCCAGCATCCGGTAGCGCGGCTCGTCATCGCCCGACGCCTCGACGAGGGACTTCTCGACGAGCGAGCCGACCACGTAGAGGACGTCGTCCACGGGCAGGACCTCGTCCGCGCACACCGCCTCCAGCACGGCGAGCGTCGCACCGCCGGGGAACACGGACAGCCTGCGGGCCAGTACGCGTTCGGGCTCCTCCAGGAGGTCCCAGCTCCACTCGACCAGCGCGAGCAGCGTGCGCTGGCGCGGCAGTGCGGCCCTGCTCCCGGACGTCAGCAGCCGGAACCGGTCGTCCAGGCGCCGCGCGATCTGGTCGACGCCCATCGAGCGGAGCTTGGCGGCGGCCAGCTCCAGTGCGAGCGGCATCCCGTCGAGCCGGCGACAGATCTCCACGACGGCGTCCACGGTCGAGCCGTCGAGGGTGAATCCGGGCCGGATCCCGGTGGCCCTGTCGACGAAGAGGCGCACCGCGGCGGCGCCCGCCGCCTCGGCAGGATCCGGTGTCCCCGCGGGCACGTCGAGCGGCCCGAGGTGGCACAGCGCCTCGCCCGTGACGGCGAGGGCTTCCCTGCTGGTGGCGAGGATCCGCAGCTGCGGCAGCTCCTCGAGGAGCGCGTACGCGAACTCGGCGGCGGCCTCGACGAGATGCTCGCAGTTGTCGAGGACGAGCAGCGCCTCACCGGCCCCGATCAGCTCGGCCACCCGGCCCGCCGGTGTGCTCTTCTGCGCCTGCCGTACGTCGGACACATGCAGGTCCCAGGAACCGAGCGCGCCGAGTACGGCGTCGCCGAGCTGGCCGGGTGTGCCGACGCCGGCGAGCGGCACGAACCAGACCCGCCCGCGCCGGTACGCCTCCTGCCGGGTCACCGCCTCCACGGACAGCCTGGTCTTCCCGGCGCCACCGGGTCCGACGAGCGTGACGAGCCGGGACCCGGTGAGCAGCGCGGCCAGCCCTTCGAGCTCGCCGTCCCGGCCCACGAAACTGGTGAGCGGCGCGGGAATCCTGCTCGGCGCGGCCGCGGGCCGGGCAACGGGCTGCTCCAACTCGCCCCGCAACAACGCCAGATGGATCTCGCGCAGCTCCGCCGACGGATCGACGCCGAGCTCCTCGCCGAGCCTGCCGCGTGTCTCCTCGTACACAGCGAGCGCGTCGGACTGACGGCCCGCAGCGGCCAGCGCCCGCATCCGCAGCCCGGCCAGCCGTTCACTCAACGGCCGTTCCCCGCCCGCCACTTCGACGTCGGCGAGCACATCGGCATGCCGCCCGAGCCGCAGCTCCGCGTCGAACCGGTCCTCGGTGGCCGCGGCCCGCACCTCGTCCATCCGCGAGGCGAACCCCCGCGCGAACGGCGCCTCCAGTACGTCCGCCAGGGCGGCGCCCCGCCACAGCGCCAGCGCGGTCCCGAGCACCGACGCCGCCTCCTCGGCCCGCCCGGCGCCCAGTTCCCGCCTGCCCCGCCCGGCCAGCTGCTCGAACCGGTACGCGTCGACGTCCCCGGCCTCGACGGGCAGCCGGTACCCCCCGGGCACGGAGTCCACGGTCCCCACCCCGCGCAGCGCCTTGCGCAGTCGGGACACCAGCGCCTGAAGGGCGTTGGCCGCGTCCGCCGGGGGCCGCTCGCCCCACAGGCCGTCCACGAGCGCGTCGACGGACACCGGACGCCCGGCCTCGACGGCCAGCCGGGCGAGCAGCATCCGCAGCCTGGCTCCCCCTATGTCGACCGGTGCCGCGCCTTCGGCCGCGCAGGCCTGCACCGAACCCAGCAGAGCGACTCGCACAAGTCCCGCCTCCCCCATGTCCCGCCCCTGGCCCGTGTGCGGAGAGGCCGGTGGCGTACAGATCTACCACGCGCCCCGCGCCTGCCTCAGGACGGGCGATTCCGTACGACTTCGGTACGCCTCCCGGGTGGGCGGGCCGTCGCGCCCGTTTCCCCCGCGTCCGTCGGCCGTTGCTGAAGGCATGATCTCCACACGACGTGTTCTCGCCGCGGTCGCTCTGGCCGCCGGCGCCTCCGCTCTCGCCATGCCCGCGGCCGAGGCCGCTCCCGTCGGTCCCCTCGGCGGCATGAAGCCGATCAGCCTCGACGACATCGCCACCAGCGCCGTTCCGGCCGAGCACAGGGCCGAGATCCCCAAGGTGAACGAGCAGCTCGGCGGCCTGAACCGGCTGAACGAACTGCACCAGGTCACCGACCTGGTGGCCCCGGTGACGGGACTCCTCCCCTCGGTCGGCTAGGGAAACCGGACGGCTGCCGGACAGCGAAGGACGGACACGGAAAAGCGGGGGCAACCGGACACCGGTTGCCCCCGCTTTCGCGCTACTAGTTGTTGCTGGTGCCGTTGGCGGCGAGGACCGGGATGTCGTTCAGGATGTGCGAGAGCGGCTCGTCGCCCTTGGCCTGCGTGGAGTTCTCGACGCACTGCTGGTTCTGCGGTGCCGACAGGACCGGGATGTCCTGGACGCCGATCGGCACGATGCCGACCAGCGAACCGACGTTGGCCTTGGCCGGCAGGCCGACGCAGGGCTTGTTCAGCGAGCCCTGGACGAGCCCGAGCTGCGGGCTCATGGCACCGTGCGTCGAGGAGGTGCCGAACGTCTGCTGGGCGTTTTCGCCGCTGTTCGACGTGGTGCCCGTGTCGTCCCCGACGGCAAGGGCCTGGGGGGCGGCGACTGCCGACATACCAGCGACGGAGGCAGCGATGGCCGCGGTTGCCCACAGTTTCTTCATGGTGAATCCCTTCAATCGGCGGGCTCCGGTCACGGAGCCGCATGGTCATCAACTGAGCCGGGCTGATGCGGTTTCGCGGTGCAACCCGATTGGCCCAGCGCACTTACGGTCAGGAACAGGCCAGCGTGTTCCCGCGCACCACGGTCTCGACCCCGATGCGCGGGGGGTCGGAGGGCTTCACGGTCGAGTTGCGCGGGGTGAGGGTCCGGTCCTTGTTGAGCGTGGCGAACATCTTCTTCGCCGCCGTCTTGTCCCACTTCAGCGTCGTTCCGACGCCTTCGATGACCGGGTTGAACCCGGCGATGGGCACGGTGGTGAACTCGGCCTGCGCGGCGGGCAGCCGGCTCAGTTCGCTGCCGAGGTCGATGAGCTCCTCAGGCGTGAACCCCTGGTCGACCTTCGTCGAGCCGAGCACGGTCCGCGCCAGGTCGATCCCCCTGCCCGGATCGGTGAGGATCCGGCCGGTGTCGAGTCTGTGCATCACGCTGATCAGGAAACGGTGCTGGCGCTGGATCCGACCCAGGTCGGCGCTTGCGTCCACATGGTGCGAGCGGACGTACTGCAAGGCCTTACCGCCCCCGAGGCGGTGCCGGCCGGGCCGGAGATCCAACTTGGTGGCCGAGTCGGACAGCCGCCTGGAAGTGCAGACGTCCACCCCCTCGACCGCGTTCACGCTGTCCATGAACCGCCTGAAGTCGATCTGCAGACAGTGGTCGACCCTGACCTTCGTCATGGCCTCCACCGTGCGGACCGAGAGCGCGGGACCGCCCTCCGCGAAGGCCGCGTTGATCTTCGCGGGGTGGGCGGGGAACTGCTCCCCGGTGCCCGGGTCCCGGTGCGCGGGGATCTGCGCCAACGAGTCCCTGGGGAGGCTGACGACGCTGACCTGGTCACGCCGCTGCGAGACATGGATCAGCATTAGCGAATCGGTGCAGTCGCAGGCGACGCCACCGACGTGGAACTTCTTCTTCCCCCGGCTCGAGATGGTGTCCCGGCCATCCGTCCCCATGAGCAGAATATTTGTGCCGGGGCCCGCGGCAGGGCGGTTCACGGCGCCGCTGAACGCATCTACCCGCTGAATCCTGTACGGCAGCGCGGATACGGAATTACCCACAACGGAAACCGCCGTCGCGATAAGTACACCCAGGACTGCCGCACTCAGGCCGACATTTCTCCGACGGCTGGTTCGTGAAGGGCGTTTCGTCACCGGATTCGCTCCACGCCAGAGGGACAGATCTGACGGCACCGTATGCCAGCCGAATAGCTTGAACGGTGACCGCCTCGCGTGCCGTCGGGAAGTAACTCTTTCGCCTTAAGGGAACTGTTTCGACTTCCGGAGAAGATGGAACAGAAGTCAGAGATCGCCACGAGGAAGGCGAAGCGCCGTGCCGGAGAACAAGAACCGCCGACCGTCCAAGGGCTTTATTCCGCAGAGCCGGGAGTCGCCCGAATATCGAATCGACGAACCCCTTTACGGGGCGCTGCTCGACGACTGGAGGCAGCGGGGGAGAACGCTTCCCGGGCTGCCCGACCGGGAGTGGGACGAGATCGTCGCCCGGGACATCTGGCCCCGCGACGGCCAAGGCCGTTGGGCCGCCGGACAGGCGGACGACCCAACGGAATGACGCTGCGGGTCAGTCGTTGTTCGTGCCGTTGGCCGACAGGACCGGGATGTCCTCCAGGATGTGCGAGAGCGGCTCGTCGCCCTTGGCCTGGGTGGAGTTCTCGACGCACTGCTGGGTCTGCGGGGCCGACAGAACCGGGATGTCCTGGACGCCGATCGGCACGGCGCCGATCAGCGAACCGACGTTGGCCTTGGCCGGCAGGCCGATGCAGGGCTTGTTCAGCGAGCCCTGGATGAGCGCCATCTGCGGGCTCATGGCACCGGTCGTCGAGGAGTTGCCGTACGACTGCATGGCACCGACGCCGCTCGTGGACGTGGTGCCACCGTCGTTGTCGATCGCCATGGCCTGGGGGGCTGCGACCGCCGAGATACCGGCGACCGAGGCGGCGACTGCGGCAGCCGCCATGACCTTCTTCATCACGATGAATTCCCTTCTCGTTGCCCCCGACCCGGGAGCCCCCTGCCCAACTCCGATTTACGCACATGGTTGTCCGGCTTCACTCTGACGGGTTCGCCCGGACATTGCCGAATAAATGACTATCAGCCGATCGCTCTCTGCACGTGCAGCCCGACCGAGTGAAGCGCCGCAACCATTTCGGCCGAGGCCCTGTTGTCCGGGCAGCGTTAACTGGCGTCTGTGCGAAAAGGAACTGGAAATGCTCAAGAAGGCAATGGCAGCGGCTGCGGTCGCCGTTTCGGTCGTAGGCGTCTCGGCCGCGGCCGCCCCTCAGGCACTGGCCCTCGGTGACGACGGCAGCACGACGTCCACGAGCGGCGTCGGCGCCAAGCAGTCGTACGGCACCTCCAAGACCGACGGCGCCCAGAGCCCGCAGCTCGGCGCGGTCCAGGGCTCGCTGAACAAGCCCTGCATCGGTCTGCCGGTCAAGGGCAACGTGGGCCCGCTGTTCGGTCTGCTGGTGCCGGTCGCCGTCCAGGACGTCCCGGTCCTGTCGGCACCGCAGAACCAGCAGTGCGCGGAGAACTCCACGCAGGCCAAGGGCGACGAGCCGCTCTCGCACATCGCGGACGACGTCCCGGTCCTGTCCGCGAACGGCGACCAGAACGGCTGATCCACCAGCCCCGGGAACCCGGGCCGCCCGCCTTCTCCGGCGCGACGGCCCGGTTTTCTTTGCCTTGAGAGTCCTTCTTTAACGCGGACGGCTCAATTCCCTTCCGCCTCACGGCTCGTTTTCACACCGAGGTAATGACCTCAGTCATGAACGACGAGAGAAGGGTAAGAGAGTGAATCTCAAGAAGAGCGCGACGATCCTCGCCGGCGTTGTGCTGGCCCTGGGCATGGCCGCTCCGGCGTTCGCCGATACCGGTGCCGAGGGCGCCACGATCGGTTCGCCGGGGGTCATCTCCGGCAACGTGGTGCAGGTCCCGGTCAACGTCCCGGTCAACCTGTGCGGCGACACCGTCGACGTGATCGGCGCGCTGAACCCGGCGCTCGGCGGCGGCTGCGCCAACAACGACTGATTTCAGCGCCACGGCCGTCGGGCCGCGGCTCCGCCGGCCTTGGACGCGTCCAGCGCTCCAAGGCCGGCTTTCATCTGCGAGCAGGAAGACAACTTGATGCGACAGGCCCTGAACTTGGGAATGGTCGCGGCTGCGGCCGCGACGAGCATTCTGTCCCTGCCGGGCTCCAGTGCGTTCGCCGCGTCGGGCGCAGACGGGCAGGCGGCGGGCTCCCCCGGCATTCTGTCGGGCAACACGATCCAGGCCCCCCTGGACGTCCCGGTGAACGCGTGCGGCAACACGGTCGACGTCGTCGCCGCACTCAATCCGACGTTCGGCAACTCGTGTGAGAACGACGAGGGTTCGCACCCCTGGTCCACTCGCGGCGGCGGCTCCGACCAGGCCGCCCACGGCGCTGCCCACGGAACCGGGGACGACGGATACGGCGGCGGTGACGACATGTCCGGGGGCGGTGCCCACGCAGGGAGTGACGCACAGCAGTCGCCGGGCATCCTGTCGGGCAACTCCGTACAGGCTCCGGTGGACGCCCCCGTCAACGTGTGCGGGAACTCCGGGAACGTGGTCGGTGCGGCCAACCCGGCCACGGGCAACCACTGTTCCTCCGGAGTGGCCACCCCAGAGGAGATCTCCGAGGTGCCGCCGCCCACCGTCCGTACCGTCGAGCCCCCGGCCACGGTCCAGCCCCCGGCCACGGTCCAGCCGCCGGCCACGGTCCAGCCGCCGGCGGTGCAGAGACTGGCTCCCCCGCACGCGAGGGTCCCCGTGCAGCACACCCATCTCGCGGGAGGGCGCGCGCAGTTGGCGCAGACCGGGGCGGACGAGAACCTGCTGGCCGCCGCGGCGGCGAGTGCGGGTCTGCTGATCGGTGGCGGGATCCTCTACCGGCGGGGACGTACCGCCGCCCGGTGACGCGATCGCCGTACGCCAGGCCGGGAAGAGCCGACGTTCGTGCTCTTCCCGGCCGGCGGAGAGGGCCGTTCAAGCGCTTGCTGCCAACCCACGGCGTAATCGCCGGCGGCTGATGGGGGAGGCAGCCGGGCCCATCTCACAACCGGACCAGTCCACCACCGCGCGGCCCCCGCTGCGGAACCGATTCACCCGTTCGCCCGCACCGTCACTCCAAAGGACGCCACGGGCGCGCACGCACCCACGGCGGTCCCGGTCACCTGTCCGACCGTTCAGCGGTCGGCCGTCGCCGGCGGGTCGTGCGCCGACCTGCTGCCCGGCAGCGTGGCGTCTTGTCGGTGACACGTTCGGTGAGGCCGTCGGGCTGGTCCGGCAGGAGGTGACGGGTGAGGAGGTCCTTCCGCAGCCGGCTCGCCGCAATGGTTCCCGCCTCGTCCATGGGGATGAGGACGGCGGGTCCCGCGACGCTCGCCGAGACCCGGCGCAGCGTGGCGCGGATCTCCTCCAGGGAGATGTCCCTGCCCGGCAGCGGATGCTCCCCGCTCACAAATCTGGACGGCCGTACGGAACTTCCCTGCGAGGCGGCCACCACATGGAAGTCCGCTCCCGTGCGGCCGAGTGAGGACACTGTTGTCGAGAGCGCGGGGAGATTCCTGGTGATAGCCCGAACGGGCGAAAGAGGCGTGCGGGCGGGTCCCGGGTTGGCGCATTACCCATTCGTGTGACTGAGTGTCAGCAGTGAAGGAAGTGCGGCACGAGGAGTAGGCATGTCCCCACAACGCCGAAGGGCCACGAGCCGGCGCATCTCCTTGATGACGGCCGGGATATTCGCGTCAGCGGTGATCGCGTCCGGTTCGGTCTCCGCCGGAACGGCCGGGGCCGCCGCGCCCGGCAACACGCCACCGGCCGAATCCGCCTCCCCCGTCCCCGGGGTGGCACAGCCGTCGGCCGCACCCGCCGAGACCCCCGCACCGGCACCGGTCGACACGCCCGCACCCACCACGTCACCCACTCCGGCGCCCGCCCCCACAGGCGGCGTCACGGATACTCAGGCGGGCACCTCGACGTTCCCCGCGTTCGGTGCCTACCTCGACTACGGGTCGAGCGGCGTGCAGCGCATGGGACAGCTCAGCAAGTGGCTCGGCGGCTCCGAACTACGCGTCGGGCACACCTACCTGCCGGGCGACCGGTGGAGCAACATCGAGGGCGCCCCCGAATTCCTGGAGGACTGGGCGAGGTGGCGGCGCGAGCGGGACGACCGGCTCTTCGTGCTCAACGTCCCGATGCTGGAGCACAACGAGGAGCACGTCGGTGACGCGGAGGTCCGCTCGCTCCTGCGGCAGGGCGCGGCCGGCGACTTCGACGAGCACTTCCGCCGCCTCGCCCAGCGCCTCGTCGACCTGAAGGTCCCGGACACGGTGCTCGTGCCCGGCTGGGAGATGAACGGGACGACGTACACGCACCGGTGCGGGCCCGACCCAGAGGCCTGGAAGGCGTACTGGAAGCGGATCGTCACGACGATGCGGTCGGTGCCGGGGCAGAAGTTCCGCTTCGACTTCACGCCCAGCCGGGGCCTCGACGGCGTGCCCTGGACCAAGTGCTATCCGGGCAACGACGTCGTCGACGTGATCGGCATGGACGCGTACGACCAGCCCGAGGGCAAGTCGTTCTCCGAGCAGGTCTCGGAGCCGTACGGGCTTCAGGAGCACGTCGACTTCGCCAAGGCGCACAACAAGCCCATCTCGTACCCGGAGTGGGGGCTGTTCCGCAACGGGGACAACCCGGATTACATGCGGCGCATGCTCTTGTGGATCGACCGGCACAAGCCCCTCTACAACACGATCACGGACTACTGCCCGCACGGCGTCTGGCAGTGCGGCGAAAACCCCCAGGCGTCGCAGGTGTACCGCTCGATGCTCTCCGGTCGCCTGGAGGCGTCGCTACCGAAGCCCACGCAGCCCACGCAGCCCACGACACCCGAGACGCCGCCGGTCACGCCGCCGGTGACGCCGCCCAGCTGTGCGCCGCTCGAACTCGGCGACTGGGTGGAGTACTGGCTCGGCGGGAAGCTGTGCCTGCGGTTCGACTGGTGGTCGCGGCACTCCTGACGCGCCGGTGTCCCGGCCGGTGGCGGCGGGGTCGTCACGACGTGTCGCCACCCCGGGCCTTCCACGCGTGCGCCGCTCTCTTGCCGAGGCGGCGCGCCGTCACGTCGCCGACGGCGAGGGCGAGCCCCGCCGACGTGCCGGGTCGGGCCAGCACGAAACGCTGGTTGACGACGCTGTGGGGACGCCAGTGGCGCTTGTACGGCTCGTCGCCGCGCAGCAGGCTCAGGGAGCCGGACGCGCGCTCCTGGACGTACTCGCTGCACGAGCGCAGCAGCATCGTGGCGATGTCGACCTTGCGTTCGCGCAGGCCCGGATGGGCGCCGTACAGATAGCCGCCGACCAGGCACGGCGACAGGAGGGTCAGGTCGGCGGCGAGGACCGTCTCGTCGATGCGGAACTCGGTCACGACCGCGTCGCCCGACCTCGCCATGCGGGAGACCGAGCGGGTGAGGTGCTCGGAGAAGCGAGGCCTGAGGTGTTCCGTCGTCACCTTGCGGCCCTCCCACTGGAGTTGGTGCAGTTCGACCAGGCGCCGCAGCGAACCGTCGATCTCGTTCTGCGGGACGACCCGGCGCTCGATCCCGAGGGCGTCCAGCTTGCGGATCTTGGCGCGGACGCGCTGCCCGCGGGGCCCCGACAGCCGGCCCACGATGTCGTCCATCGGGACGGGCGGCAGCTCCAGGCAGAGGGAGTCGTCGAGGCGGCGTCTTGGCCCCGGCCACCGTTCGTAGAGGCGCTCGACGGCGCTTCCCGGGCGCGCCTCGCGGAAGTCGATCACATGGGTGCGGGCGAGCCGCCACAGCGCGTCGCCCAGCACGCGGGCCCCGGCGCCTTCTCCCCCACCGCCGCCATCGTCGACGAGGACGTCGCAGAAGTCGGAGATGCTCCCGCCGAGCGGCACCAGGACCGGCAGGGGCCGCCACCGCCGCATCAGCGGCGCCACGGCGACGAGCCGCCCGCCGTCACGGACCAGGACCACGCACAGGCCGCGCCCTGACCCGTACGAGAGCCACCAAGAGTGCAGCCAGGCATGGCTCTGGAACGGGGTGGCGGTGCGTGAACTGCGGTACAGCGCCTCCCACTCCTGGCCCAGCTCGCCGAACCGGACGCTGTCGGTGCACACCTCGACCGACAGGCCCCCGCCCCCGGGCCGCATCAGACTCTCCCGTGCAGATCCGCGGCCGCGGCGGGCCCGGGGACGGTCGCGTTCGTCTCCGTCCGCTCACGCCGGGGCCGGACCAGCATCACGAGCCCGCCGAGGAGGCCGCCCGCGCTGGCGCCCACGAGCGCGGTCACCCGTGGGGACGCCGAGGACGGCGAGGTGGGCTTCATCGCGCGCGAGAACTGGAGGAGCTTCACCTTGGTGCTGGCCTGCGTGAGGTTGGCGTCGGTGGTCAGCGCCCGCGCCACCGCGTTGGCCATGGCGGCGGCCTCGCGTGGCTTCGCGGACGTCGCCGACACCGCGACCATCGGCGCGTCCGGCGACGTCTCCGCCCGCACGCTGCTCTGGAGCTTCTTCACGGGAACCCCCGCCCGCGCCTGGGCGTCGCCGAGCACCGCGATCTGGGTGGCGACACGTCCGTAGGCCTGGGCGAAGCCGAGCGCGGCCGACGGGTCGGACTTCTCGTCCGGCACCGCGATCACATAGCTCGTGGCGGAGTACTGCGGCGTCTTCAGGACGCCGTACGCGCCGCCCGCGACACCGCCCAGGAGGACCCCGGCCGCGATCAGCGACCACAAGGGGAGGCGCTTCACGCGGGCGGGCGTCTGCGCGTGGGGACCGGCCGGGCCGACCCGCCGGTGAGAATCATCGGTCATCACTTACTCACTCTCGAACTCTCGGATCCGAACCGCCCAGAGCCGCCCCGTACACCCGCAGGTGCTGTTCGGCGGATCGGGCGATGCTGTAGTGGTGGGCTGCCGGGGACGGGGTGCGGCCGGAGGGGCGGGCCGCCACGATCCGCAGCGCCTGTCGTGCAAACGACTCCGGGTCGCCGGGGACGCGGACCGCCGCGGACTCCAGGTGCGGCGGCAGGTCCTCGACCGCGGGGCAGCTGACGTAGAGAACGGGCAGCCCCGAGGCGAGTGCCTCCACGACGGCGAGGCCGAACGCCTCCTCGTCCGACGGGGAGGCGAGCAGGTCCATCGCACTCATGAGGGCCGGCAGATCGGGGTCTTCGACACGGCCCGAAGGCGACGCGTAGGGGCACTCGCCGGCGAACACGACGCGGCGCACGACGCCCAGTTCCTGGGCGAGCCTGCGCAGCCGCTGCTCCTCGGGACCGTCCCCGACGAGGAGCAGCCGTACGTAGTCCGGCAGTTGGGCCAGGGCCCGCACGAGGACGTCGAAGCGCTTGCCGGGGACGAGGCGGCCGACTCCCCCGATGACGAAGTCGTCCCGGTGCAGGCCGAACACGTGGCGGGTGGCGTCGCGCAGCGCCGGGTCGTGGGCGAAGCGCTCCACGTCGATGCCGTTGGGCACGACGTGGATACGGTGCCGGGGCACCCCCCACCGCGCGAGGCGCTCGGCCACCGACGGGGAGACCGCCAGGGTGGCCCGGCCCACCCGCTCGCCCGCCAGATAGAGCGCGCGGACACCGGCGGACAGCGGGCGCCCCTCCATCCGGCTCTTGCCCAGCGAGTGCTCGGTGGCGACCACGGCGCGGACCCCGGCGAGGCGCGCGGCGAACCGGCCGTAGACGCAGGCGCGGTACAGGTGCGTGTGCACGAGGTCGTAGCGTCCGTCGCGTACGAACCTGGTGAGCCTGGGCAGCGCGCCCAGGTCGCGGTTCCCGGTCATGCCGAGGTGCACGACGCGGACGCCGTCGGCGGTCAGGCCGCGGGCGACCGTGCCCGGGTCGGTCAGGGTCACCACGTCGCTGTGGACGGGCAGATGGCGCAGCAGGAGCCGCAGCTGCTGTTCGGCTCCCCCGGTGCCGAGGCCCGTGATGACGTGCAGGGTCCTCACGGACGGGCCTCCGGCGCGGTGGACGGGCGGCGGCGCAGGCGGTGCAGGCGCAGCTTCAGTTCGAGGCGCCAGGCCGCGTCCTCCTGGCCGACGTGGACGCGCGGCAGGGCGAATTCGCCGGTGAGGCCGCCCGGCGAGATGGCACAGGCGTAGCGGTATCCGGCATGACGGACGGCGTCCGCGACACGGCGGTCGACGGTGCCGTAGGGGTAGCAGAAGCCGGGGACCTCGCGTCCGGTGAGTTCCTCCAGGCGTCTTCGGCTGTCCTCGGTCTCCGCGCGCAGGACGCGGTCGTCGACATGGGTGAGGTCGACGTGCGTCAGGCCGTGCGAGCCGATCTCGATGCCCGCGGACGCGGCGGACCGGATGCCGCGTTCCGACAGGAGCGGCTTGCGCGGGCCCAGCGGGTCCCACTCGTTGACGCCGTCGAGGCGTCCGGGCAGGACGAACAGGGTGGCGCCACAGCCGTAGTGCCGCAGCAGCGGCAGGGCGTTGTCGACGAAGTCGCAGTAGCCGTCGTCGAAAGTGAGCCCCACCAGGCCGCGGTCCGTGCCGAGCGCGCGGGCCTCCAGGAGCGCCGCCATGCCCACCCCGCGCAGCCCGCGCCTGCGCAGCCGGCGGAGCTGTTCCTGGAGGCGCTCGGGGGAGACGGTGATGCGGTACGGGTCGTCGCGGCAGTCGTCCACGGAGTGGTACATGGCGACCCACATCGGCGCGTCCGGGAGCAGCCGGCGGGCGCGGTCCGGGAGCCGCGGCCGGGAGCGCGGAACGCCTCCTGTCCCGGTGCGTCCTGTGTCAACGGGCATGCCGGAGCCTCCTGGTCGCGGAGCGGACAACGGGAACGAGGGGCGCGAGGGACTCGGCCCTCAGCGCCCACAGGAGGACGACGAACACGGCCGTCACGGCGAGACACCCGGCGGCGGCCGCCGCGAGCGGCGACGTGAAGGAGGCGGCGGCCATCAGCCCCGCCACGGTCGCGCCCGCGGCGGCGAGCAGCGGCTTGCCCATCTCGGCCAGGACCCTGGAGACGTCGACCGGGACGCTGCGCCGGTCCATCGCGGCGAGGAGGAGTACGGCGGTGAGAGTGATGCCGAACGCGTTGGCGCCGGCGATGCCCCGAACGCCCCACAGGTCGACCGCCCAGGAGCCCACGCCGGCGGTGGCGCCCATGCCCACGGCCATCGCGCCCACCGGGTACCAGGTGGGGCGGCCCGCCGAGAAGTAGGAACGGACCAGGGCGCCCACCATGGAGTGGCCGAGGAGGCCGAGTGCGTAGACGCGCATGACGGACGCCGTGGCGGCGGTGTCGTCGGCGGTGAACGCGCCGCGCTGGAACAGGACATGGATGATCTGCGGGGCGCAGGCGAAGATCGCGGCGGCGCCGAGGAGGACCACGCAGGCGGCGAGGCCGAGGTCACGCTCGACGCGGGCGCGGGCCGCCGCGATGTCGCCGCGCGCGACCGCCTGCGCCACGACCGGGAACGTGACGGTGCACAGCATCAGGGAGAGCACCATCGGCAACTGGGACACCTTCTGCGCGTAGTTCAGGTGCGAGATGGAGCCCTCGGCGAGCGACGAGGCGAGGAAGCGCTCGATGAACACCTGCGACTGCTTGCACAGAGCGAACGTCAGGACGGCGGCGATGAGCCCGAGGTGCACGGCCCGCCCCTGGGCCGCGGCCTCGTCCCCGGCCTCACCCGCGAGCCTCTCGGCGGCCTTCGCGGAGATCAACCTCCGGTGGAACGCGGGCAGTTGGATCGCCACCATCAGACAGCCGCCGACGGCCACACCCATCGCGGCGGACCGCACACCGAAGCGCGTCCCGCATACGAGCATCGTGGCGATGATGCCGATGTTGTACGCGACGTAGATCGCGGCGGGTGACAGATAGCAGCCGTGGGCCCGCAGCGCCGCGCTGCAGTATCCGGTCAGGCCGAACGTGAGGGCGCAGGTGGCGGTCAACCGTGTGCAGTCGACGGCCAGTCGGGGGTCCGGCAGGCCGGGCGCCAGGACGTGCACGACGAAGGGGGCGCCGGCGATGAGCAGCACGGCCGCGGCCAGGAACGCGAGGCCGAAGCGGGGCAGTGACGACGAGAGGAGGGACCGTACGGGATCGGTTCCTCTGGCCTGCGCGCGGCGGGCGACGGCCGCGCTGAACGCGGGCACGAGCACGAACGCCAGGCCGTCCTCGATGAGGAGCGTGGAGGCGAACTCCGGGACCGTCCAGGCGACCAGGAACGCGTCGGTCTCGCTGCCCGCGCCGAAGAGGTGCGCGAGGGACTGGTCACGGCCGAGACCGAGGATCGCCCCTGCGGCCGAGAGGAGGGCCGTGAGCAGCGCGGCCCGCGCGAGGCGGCTGTTCGACGCTCCGGACTCGGGGGCGGGCGGCTCGGTCCGGAACTGGGCGGGCAGGCCCAAGGCCGTCCGGGTGTCGCCGTCCGCGGTGGGGATGGTCACGGCGTCGCCGCCTCCTTGAGGGGCGCCTGCGGCGCCAGGCCCCACCAGGCGACGAGGCCGATAACAAGGGCGGTCAGGACGGTCGACGGACCGCCGATGTCGGCGTACACGAAGTCCACGAGCTGCCAGCCGAGCAGACCGCACGCGATGAGGCCGCAGTCCGGGGCGGGCCGGGTGCGCGCGCCGCGGCCGAGGCGGCGCAGGGCGAGCAGCAGCAGCGCGACCCAGCCACCCGCGAGGGCGACCAGGCCGATCAGGCCCTGCTCGCTGAGGATCAGCAGGTACATGTTGTGCGGGGACAGCAGCGGCTGGCGCTTGAACGCGGCGCCCGCGCCCGCCGTGTCGCTGCCCGAGGAGAGCGCGAGCGAGGCGTGGCTGTCGCGTTGGGCGGCGAACCCCTTGAGGCCGACGCCCGTCGCCGGGTGCTCGCTCCACATGTCGACCGCCGCGGCCCACATCGTGTACCGGTCCATGACGGACTGGTCTGGGGCGTCGGTGACCTGCGTGATGCTGCTCATGCGCTCCTGGAGCATCTGCGTCCCGACGCCGAAGCCGCCCACCAGGACGACGACGGCCGCGGCGGTGACGGCGAACAGGCGGACGGCGCGCCGCACCCCGGCGAGCAGCACCTGCGCGCCGCAGGCCACGACGGTCGCGATCCACGCGCCCCGGCTGAAGGACAGGGCGAGCGGCAGGAGCAGCGCGAGCGCGCACAGCAGGGCGGGCGCGCGCTGGGCGGCGGTGCGGGCGCCGAGGGCCAGGCCTACGGCGGCCACGAGCCCGTACGACACCACCGTCGCCATTCCCATGACGTCCGTGGGGCCGAAGGTGCCGACGGCGCGGATGTCCTCGCCCATGTACGAGGCGCCGGTCCCGGTCAGGTACTGGTGGATGCCGATGCCGCCCTGCCACAGCGCGAGCCCCACGAACGACCAGGCGAGCAGCCGGAAGTCGCGGCGGTCGCGGACCAGGACCAGGACGGACACGGGGACGAGGACGAAGATCTGGCAGTAGCGGACCATGCCGACGAGCGCGGCCGACGGCGAGTCGGCGCCCGCTGCGGCGACGGCGATCCCGAGGACGGGCATCCCGAGGATGATCGCGGCGGTACGTGTCAGGGGGCGCTCGGCGCGGCGCAGGGAGACGGCCACGCAGACGGCGACGACCAGGCCGGAGACCGCGTCGGAGAGGCTGCCGCCGCCGGATCCCGCCGAGCCGGGCGTCAGCGGCAGGCCGAGCACGGCGACCATGAGGAGGACGGGGAGCACGGGCGCGTACCGGCCGAGGACGGCGACGAGCGCGGCGGCCGGAGCGGGCCGCGCACCCGTCGGGCCTGGAGCCGTACGCAGTCCGGCATCCGCGGGAGAGGCAGTCACCCGGTCAACTCCCTGTGGAACGTAGAAGGGCGGCCGCGGTACGAACCAGGATGCTGATGTCCTGCCACAGCGACCAGCTGTCGATGTACGCGTTGTCGAAGCGGGCGCGGTCCTCGATGGAGGTGTCGCCGCGCAGGCCGTGGATCTGGGCGAGGCCGGTGATGCCGGTCGGCATGCGGTGCCGCTCGGCGTATCCGGGGTGGGCCTGGCTGAACCGCATGACGAAGTAAGGGCGTTCGGGGCGCGGGCCGACGAGGCTCATGTCGCCGCGGAACACGTTCCACAGCTGGAGCAGCTCGTCCAGGGAGGTGCGCCGCAGGAACCGGCAGAACCACGCCATGCGGTTCTCGTCCGCGACGCTCCACCGGGTGGCGGACTCCATCGCGTCGCTCGGGCGGTGCGTACGGAACTTCAGCAGCGTGAAGAGCTTCCCGTCCTTCCCCACGCGCTCCTGCCGGAAGACGACGCCGGGCCCCTCGGCCAGGCGCAGCCACACGGCGCACACCAGCAGGACCGGGCTGGTCAGGACGAGAAGGGTGCCGGAGACGACGAGGTCGAGCGCGCGCTTGCCGGCGCTGCCGCGGCGGCGGGCGGGCGGCCGCGGACGGTAGCGGAACCCCGCGAGGTGCCGGGTCGCGTCACCGGAGCGCGCCGGGTACGGGGCGGCCGACGGGTCGAACTCCCAGACGCCGCAGCCGTATTCGCCGAGCACCGCCAGCCAGGCCGCCCGGTCGTGCGCCGCCCCCTCCAGAAGGAGCGCCCGCCGCACCCCGTTCTGGATGATCGCGCGGTGCAGTTCGTCGGCCGTGCCGAGGACGGGCAGGTCGGGCCCGTCCTGGTCGGGCGGGTGTTCGCGCTCCTTGTCCGCCAGGATGCCGACCGGGCGCACGCCCGACCGCGGGTGGCGCAGCAGGGCGGCGGCGACCGGCCGGGCGAGGGTCTCGGGGCCGATGAGGAGGGTCGGGCAGGGACGGCGCGCGGCGGCCTCGCGACGCCGCCAGTAGACGAGGCCGCGGCCCGCGCCCGCGAGGAGGCCGTGCAGGGCGGCGCCCGCCGCGAGCGTGCCGGCGGGCAGCGGATCGAGCTTCGGGAACCCGGCGAGGGCGGCCGCCATGACACACCAGATCACCACGACGCGGCCGCCGATCGCGGGCCAGTCGTCGAGCAGGAGACGGGGCGCGTCGCCGCGGTAGAGGCCCGCGCGCGCGTTCGCCGCCGCGACACCGGCGGCCAGCGCGATCACGAGCAGGGGGTGGCGCTGGACCGGCGCGATCACGAGGGTGCTCAGTACGGCGGCCGTACCGTCCGCCGCGAGGAGGGACGTGCAGGAGAGATGCCGCGCGGCCGTGCGTCTGCCCTCCGGTGACGGGCGGCCACCCGCCTCGGCGCGTGGCGGGACGACCGAGGCGATGAGGGTGCTCGGTGCAGTGGCGCGTGGCTGCCCCGCGGGGGAGGCAACGGTACGTTCCGCGGTCACGTGTTGATGGGCTCCCTGCACTCGGTGGGCTCCGCGCCCAGTAGTTCGCGGTACACGTCTGCGACCGCGTCGGCGGTGCGCCGCACGTCGTGGTGCGCCCGCGCGTGCCGTAGGGCAAGGCCGCCGAGCGCGCCGAGCCGGTGGGGGTCACGCAGCAGACCGGTCAGCGTGCGGGCGAGCGCGGCGGGGTCGTCCGGCGGTACGACGCAGTCGGACGCGAGGCCGGCGGGCAGGCTCTCGCGGGCGCCGTCCACGTCGGTGACGACGACGGGCCGCCCGCAGGCCATGGCCTCCAGGGGCGCGAGCGCCATGCCCTCCCAGCGGGACGGCAGCACCACGAGGTCGGCCTGCCGGTACCAGGGCACGGGGTCGTCGGCCCCCACGAACCGCACGGAGGCGGTGGCCTGCCGGCGCAGCGCCGCCGCGTCCGGCCCGTCCCCGACCAGCACGAGCCGCGCCCGCGGGAACCTCTCCTGCACGAGGGGCCAGGCGCGCACCAGGACGTCCTGGCCCTTCTGGCGGCAGATGCGCCCGACGCAGACCACCAGCGGATCGGCGGTGGCCTCGCGCGGTTCGGGGGCGGGCACGAAGCGGGTGAGGTCCACGCCGTTGGGGATGACGTCCCAGCGTGCGGTGATCCCGGCACGCTCGCCCGTCGCGCGCTCCGCCTCGCTGACGCAGACGACCCGGGAGGCCCAGCGCGCGCCCCGGCGCTCCCACTCGAGGGCGAGCCGGGCGGTGGGGCCGTCGACCGCCTCGAAGGACCAGGCGTGCGGCTGGAACACGGTGGGGACCCGGCCGCGCACGGCGAGGCGGGCGGCGAGTCCGGCCTTGGCGCTGTGCGCGTGGACGAGGGTCGGCCGCACCTGCGCCACGAGCCGTGCCAGGCCACGGACTTCGCGGGCGATGCCGGGCCCGGGGGAGCGGGTCGCCTGCCACGGCAGGACGTCACAGCCGATGCGGCGCAGCGACCCGGCCAGAGGCCCGTCGGGCGGGCAGGCCACGCTGATCCGCATGCCCGCGGAGAGCTGTGCCTCGGTCAGATCACGGACGACGCGGGCCACTCCGCCGTCGACGGGCTGGGTGACATGGAGGACACGCGGTCGAGGGGGTGTCGCTGTCGGTTGCATGCGCGTTTCCCTTCGTGATGGAGGAGGGAAACGCGCTAGGGCCTGGCGTCGACCGCTGCGAAGAGCACGCCGATCCAGGCCGTGTCCCGCCACGATGTCATCCGGAGATCGAGCCCCGACCCCCGCTTCCTGATGTTCCGGCCGAGCGCGAAGACGTCCGAGTCGTAGCCGAGGGTGTTGGCGTACGCGGGGACCCTTCGCGGCTGCGCGCGTCCCGGTTCACTGATGTTCGAATTGAGCACGTCGTCGGCCGGGTCGGCCGCGTTCCCGAGCGTGACGAGCCGGGCCCGGCGCCCCGGGGAGACACTCGGCGCGTCACCCTTGACGCCCCGGACGCCGTTGTACGCGACCATGCCGACGCGCCCGTTCGCCCCACCCGAACGGGCCACGGGGCACGACACCTTGGCCGCTGCGGCCGCAGGACGGCAGCTGATCGCCGCGTTGGCCGCCCGGACCACTCCGCCGTGCTGAAGCGCCCGGTAGCGCTGGGTGGAATCGATGCTTTCCGCCTCCCGCGCGGGCGCCGCGGCCGCGGCGCCACACGTCGCGGAATGCGCGGCAAGAGAAAAGACGCCCACCGCCGTACGGCGCAGGAGCGAGCCCCGGTGATGACGCATGACCGATTCCCTTTCAAGGACAAAGAGCTTCTGAATCACGGAATGAGGATGCGAAAGTCACATCGGACGGGAAGCACTTCTGCGCCCCGCCTCGCCGGGCTGGGAGGTGAGTCACTGTAGCGACAGATGAGTATTTATCTGTGAAACCCGACATGTGTGTCGGAATGGTGAAAGAGGTGAAGTCTCCGCCGTGCAGTCACTCGATCGGGGCCGCAACCCCGCACGGGTGGCGCGCGTTGATCCACGAGCCGGGCGCCTGCCCCGGAGACGTATCGACCGACCGAGGAGCACTTCCCCATGTCGCGTACCGCGAAGGCCTTTGTCTTTTCCACCGTCGCCGCCGCCGCCCTGGCCGGCTCCGCCGGCGTCGCCGCCGCCAGCAGTGACGCGCAGGGTGCCGCCACCCACTCCCCCGGCGTGGTCTCGGGCAACACCGTCCAGGTCCCCGTCCACGTCCCCGTGAACGTCTGCGGCGACACGGTCAGCGTGATCGGCCTGCTGAACCCGACGTTCGGCAGCCACTGCGCCAACTGATCCGGTTCCCCCGGACCCTTCCGCGGCCGCCCCGTTCGGGGCGGCCGTTCTTGCGTTCGTTGCGCCGTATGGGGGGAGGGCCCCGCAGACACCCGAACGGGCGCCCCACCTGGCACGACACGCCGAGAGACGAAGGTGATCGCGCAGGGCGTGTCGCCGTTCGGTTGCGTAGTGCGATCAGTCATCCCACGGTGGTCACAAGATCAGACAGACACCACCGAAAGGGAACACACATGCCCCATCAGCCCGTACGGCGCATTGCTACCACCGCTCTTTGCGCGACGATCCTCCTCGGCACCGCCGCTCCCGCGATAGCCACCGAAAGCGACCCGGGAAGCTCCAGCGGCGTCGAGGCACTGCGCGCACCGGTTCCCGGAGCGGATGCGCTGCTGGGCCAGGTAGGCGCGCTCGGCAGTATGAGTTCCGTCGTGACACCGGTCACGGACCTGCTCACCGAGGTCCTCAAGGCCGACGACGGAAAGCTGTCCGCCGAGGCGGCACAGAAGCACGCGGACGCGATCAAGGCGGCCATCGACGCCGCCAAGGCCACCGTCCCCGCAACCCCCGCAACCCCCGCAACACCGAAGTCGGCCACCCCCGACGACGCCAAGGCGGCCCGGAAGGACGTGAAGGGCGACGCCCTGACCGCGCTCCAGACCGCCGTCGACGCGCTGCTCAAGGCGTCGACCGCGGGTGACGTCGCGGGCGTCGCCACCGCGGCCACGAACGTCGTCACCGGCCTGGTGAACCTGCTCGCGGCCACCCTGCTCGGCGCCGGGCTGCCCGCGCCGACGCTGCCCGGCCTGCCCAAGCTCCCCACACTTCCGTCGACCGGACTCCCGCTCCCGTCCACGGCATCCCTGCCGTCCACCTCCACGCTCCCGAAGACGCCGGTGCTCCCCCAGACTCCCGCCCTGTCCAACTGACGGGGGCGCGCCCGTAGCGAAGCGGGCACCCACACCCACCCGCCGCGCCGGTCCCGTACCGGCTCGGCGGGCTTTTCACGTCCCGGCCGTGCCTGATCGGGCGCCCCGCGCCGACCATTCACCTCTTCCTAAATCTCATATGAGAACTCCACGGCCCTTCATTCGAGTGGGTTCGGCAAATCCCCTGACCTCAGAGTTTCCGTTGCCGGGGACACTCGTTGGATATTCCGTCGCTGGTGACAAATCGTCACCCCAAGGAAGGAACATGATGAAGCCCCTGAAGGCCGCCGTCGTCGTCGCCGGATCCATGGTCATCGCCGGTGCGGCCGCACCCGCGTTCGCCTCCGACCTCACGCCGACGAGCCTCAACGGCGCGATCGACACCCTGAGCCGCCAATCGGTGCTCGACGCCCAGCCGCTGCACACCAACATGCTCGACACGGAGCGGAGCGGCTCGGTCCTCAACACGGTGCAGAACACGGCGGACAACGTGAACGACGCCGGCGCGGGCGCCCCGGCCGGACTTCTCGGCGGCCTTCCCCTCGGCAAGTAGCGGGCTGCGCGGGCCCGTTCCTGCAACCCGCCGCACAACCAGCTTCATAGCCGCAAAAACCCCTATCGGGAAGGTCTCAGTGATGAACACTGCCAAGAACGTCGTCGGGAACACCGTCAACGGCATCGCCGGCCTCAACCCGGTCTTCGGCAACAGCGGCCACAACGGCTGACGCACCCTTTCGCGCACTCTTCGCGCGAAGCGGCACACAGGCCGACAAGAGGCTGGTCCCACCGCACCGAGCTGCCCCGGACCGGTCTCTGGGCATGTCCGGCGCAGCCCCAATTCTCGTTCGAGTGGGGGCCGTTCCCCCAAGCGGGTGAAAGGTCGCCGGGGCGCCCATCGAGCGTGACTACGCTGCCGTGGTGACTTCAACGCCGACTGAGAACCGCGCCTTCCGCGCCATCGATCTGGGCACCCTCGCCGTCATCGCGTGGAGCGGTGAACACCCGGACGAGGCAGGGGACATGCCCTTCCTGCTGGCCTACTCCCTGGGGGACGGCGCGGGCGGGCAGGAGGCGTCGACCGAGGCGGTACGGGCCCTGCTGGAGAACAACGGCCTGCCGGTCGGCAAGGTCGTGGACGCCACGGGCAAGCCCGGCTTCCCCGTCTCGCTGCTCGTCGAGGCCGGCCAGGCCGTCGTCAACATGCCGTATCTCAACGCCCAGTGCGTCGCGCCCCCCGAGTGGCTGGCCGCCGCGGCCGAACGCGGTTACGCGTACTTCGTGTTCACCACGCGCCCCTGGACCTCGGCGGTGCCCGGCAGCCCGGTCGCCGAGGAGGATCTCGCCTCGTTCGCGGGCGACGAGGCGACGCTGACCGGCGCGGCCCACTGCCTGCTCCCCGTACGCAAGCTGCGCGTCTGACCAGAAGGAAGTGGCCCATGGGACCCACGAACACCGAGGGCCACTCGGCCCGGATGCCGCGGCAGTCCGACCCAACTCGGCAGGGTGACAGCTCGATTGAGTCGTCGCGTGCCGCCCTGGAGTCCCGTTCCCTGGGTTTCGCGCTGCTTCTGGTGATCACCGGTGCGGCGGGGCTGCTCGCGGCGTGGGTCATCACGATCGACAAGTTCAAGCTGCTCGAG